>QMYR01000008.1 GCA_003662765.1 Candidatus Thorarchaeota archaeon | reverse complement strand
TATTCACACTGGATGCGTCTGTTTATGAGTCGGGGAGTGTACACACGGTCTGGCTAAATGCCACCGACGCGTCCAATGTGACCGTAGTGATTTCCCGGAATGTGACCGTGCATATTCCTTACAACCCACTTCTCGGAATGTCGCTCACCATATCCCGTACGATCACGACCCTCATGTATCATGGTGTAAAGTCGACAGACGAGATCAAGGTGAAGAACGAGAACGCACTTCCCATCTCAGCGATTGAAGTGTATCTCCCTGACACATACAGGAATAACTTTCTCTCCATCGAAGCTGAGGACTCGTCCGAGAACCCGCTTGATGTGCTAAAGCTCCCTGATGAAGGTGGAATGTATCGCTGGCGCGTCTATTTCGCCTCACCTGTCGAGGCGGGTGACTCCTACAAGTTTACTGTTGTCATGTATTTCCACTCTCTTCAGGAGATCTATAACTATGATGATAACATCTACAGTCTTCAATTCTACAAGTACCCGATGTTGCCCTACGTCATCGACCGACTGTCAATATCCATGGCCTTCAGAAGCGGAGACTCGTTCTACAACGGCACTAACCCTGAGGGTGTCTACTACAATGTCAACCCCTTCACTTACGAGGAGTTCACACTCCTGATGAAGTCCTTCACGCCTGACATCGTGGCCACTCGCAAGACTGAAATTCGCATTGACCCTTGGGGCTGGTTGCACTACAAGGAAACTATTACACTGGACAACGTTGGTCCAGCAAGAGAAACGGACATTGCCTACACGTTTCCGGCCTACATGTCCAACGTCCGCATCTATGACAGACTGGGGATCTTGGCCTCATCGCAGCCAAGCGACTACAACTGGAACGAAACGTTGAAGCAGCGTATTAATCTGAAGAAGGATCGTTTCGGTGACGAGGGCTTCATGCCCAACTACCACTACACCTTCTATGTGGAGTATGATTTGTATCTGCCGCAGTACCAGAAATCGGCTACTGATGGCAACGAGATTGAGTTTCCAATGAGCACGATAGACGAGATCCTAGTCAAGACCCACACAGTTGATATTGTTGTTCCAGTGTCAGTGAATGTGATTCAAGCCTCAGGTGAGTACAGACTACTCTACGGGGGCTTTGACGCAATACTCCGCTATACTGCTTACAACACCACACAACGGAATCCGATTGAAATCTCACTCGTGTATCAGATGACGCCAGCCATTCTTGCGCGGCCGCTCCTGTTTGCATTGATAATTGGCCTTGTTGCTGCGCTCTACGTTTCAGTGCGGAAGGTGGAGCTGCCCGTCGAGGGTGAGATGTCGCCAGAGGAAGAGGCCGCAGTTGTGAGGCAAGCTGGTGCCCCGCCAGAACTACTCAGTGAGTTCGCAAAGGCCTACTCCAAGAAGACCGCCCTCAACTTGGACCTCGAAAAGCTCGAGTCTGCTCGAAAGAGAGGAAAAGTTTCGAAACGAGAATTCATGGTTCGCGAGCGCGATATCAAGGCGCAGCTTGAGAAGCTAGATGCACAGCTCGCCTCGCTGAAAGAGGAACTCATATCATACGGCTCACGATATCGTGACGTGATAGGTCAGCTTGAGCTACAAGAGGAGAGAATCGAGGGTGCCAAGGCTGGTCTCAGGCAGCTCCTTCTTCGAAAGAAGAAACAGAAGATCAGCAGGGCTGCATTTGAGAAGACACGCCAAGAGTACCTCAAGACAATCAAGCAGGCCGTCACTGCAACCGACCGCATCCTCCTATCGCTTCAGGAGGAGGCTGGTGAGGTATAGGCATTCCAGCTGGTCACTACACAAGCCTTATCACAGGATGGTTGTGTCGGTTATGCCCCTTTGGGGTGTATAACGATGAACCCTGAACTTGTGTTTGATCGAGAGAAGATTAGCGTTGGTGACCTCTTGGAGCCGGGCACCAAGGCAATGGAGATGTACCAGTATCTTCGCAACTCTCCACGTGTTCAATCGTATCTAAGAACAGCCAATCGCATGGCCGTTTCGAGACTGGGCTACACGGACCACGGCCCCACCCATGCCGAGGTTGCTACGTGGAATGCCCTGAAGGCCTTCGAGATACTCGAGGAGTCATTCATTCCCAATGTCGTCGCCGAGGGCATAGGCGATATCGATGATGCCAAACTTGTCGTGCTTGCCTCTACCTACCTTCATGATATCGGGATGGTCATCCACCGCAATGAGCATCCTCAGGCTGCAGTACAGCTTGCCCACCCCATTCTGGAGGCAAAACTGGCCGAGATCTACGAGGACCCGGGGAAGGCGACGGATATCCTCTCTTTCGCGCTTCACGGAATCTACGCACATGACGATGACACACAGTGTCTGACTTTTGAGGCCGGAGTGACCAAGATTGGGGACGGATGCGATATGACGAAGGGCCGTACGATAATCCCCTATCAGAAGGGTAAGGTTGACATTCACTCTGTCAGCGCCTTGGCGATCGAAGAGGTCATTCTGGAAAGGGGCGAGTCGACTCCCCTTCTGATCACCGTGGCGATGGACAATCCGGCAGGCGTCTTCCAAGTTCAGGCAGTGCTCCAAAAGAAGATCTCGACGACCGGTCTGAAAGACCATATCTCCGTGAACGTACTGGTGAATGGCGAGCGTCTAGTATTGTCACAGGTGAAGCGTCTATTCAAGGTTCAGATTGACGATTCCGCCGAACATCCCAGTCTTCGCGAGAAGTAGAAGGTGGTAGCCCCGCCAGGATTCGAACCTGGGTCGGCGGGGCCAAAACCCGCCATGCTGGACCACTACACCACGGGGCTTCAGCTGGCTGATACAGTGTCATGTGTAGAGTTCAGACCGAACGGTCTACCGCTGTTAATTATCTTCGCGTCTATGCGGTCTTTCCACCTCTCGAGGAACGCCGTTTCCTCGATTCTCTGCTTTCCGGTAATCCGGTGTTCGTCAGGGAGCAGACAAGCAATCCCGTCGATTACCGGATACCACCTTCCGCAATTCGGGCATGTTATGAGTGCCTCATCAATCTCCTCATAGGTTGTGCCGTCCTCAGAAGTTTCCTCGTGCAAGGCGAACACTTCGAGCTCTAGCTCGCTCCTGCACTCGGGGTCCGGGCACGCGAGGATATCCATGAGCCATCTCTTCACTTACTGCCCTCCTGCGGGCACTACGGCGTCTTCGTCTGTACAATTTAAAAATGATTCCCAGTCGCCGTGGCACATACTCGTTAGTGACCAAAGGCGAAAGGCTATCTGGCGGTCTGCAGTCCTGTCACAACAGCGTCTGGTGATGTTCAGATGGGACTAGAACACCCATACCTACCGACAACCCGTGAAACCGAGAAAGAGATGCTAGCGGCGATGGGCTTGGAATTGCTGGAGGACCTGCTTGTAAACATTCCTGAGAAATTCAGACTTCGTCGTGAACTCAAGATTCCTGGGCCGCATAGCGAACACGAAGTCATGACTCGCCTCGGGCAACTGGCGGCCAAGAATCGACCTGCACTGGACGGAAATGTATTCCTTGGTGGTGGTGCTGGTCTTCACTATATCCCCGCAACCGTGTCTGCTCTGGGTCAGAGGTCTGAGTTTGTGACCGCCTACACCAGCTATCAACCCGAAGTAAGCCAGGGGATGCTGCAGACACTGTTCGAGTATCAGAGTCTGGTAGCTGAGATACTTCAGATGGATGTTGTCAACAGCAGTCTGTACGACCTTCCGACATCCCTTGGCGAGGCAGCACGGATGGCTGCGCGTGTCAAGAAACGACGGAACAGATTCCTAGTTCCGGGAACTCTCAATCCCGTGGCTCTTCGAGTCCTTCGGACGTATACCGAGCCCGTAGGAATCAGGGTGGAGCCCATCTCGTTCGACCCCAAGACTGGGCTGATGTCCCTCACTGATCTCGGCTCGCGGCTCGATGACACCGTGGCTGGGGTCTACGTCGAGAATCCCAGCTATCTAGGCTTCATTGAAACACAGCTCGATGAGATTGCGGCAACCGTACACGATGCAGGCGCTCTCCTTGTGGCCGGAGTCAACATACTCTCTCTTCCCCTACTGCGGGCCCCTGGCGAGTTTGGTGCCGACATCGCGATTGCAGAGGGGCAGTTTCTCGGAAATACGATGTCCTTTGGAGGCCCCATGCTTGGGGTATTTGCTTGCAAGGGTGACAGGAAGCTCGTCTATCAAATGCCTGGACGGCTTGTCGGGATGACCACAACAGTGAGCGAACCACACAGACGCGGATTCGTATTGACACTTAGTGCGCGTGAGCAACACATTCGACGAGAGAAGGCCACGAGCAATATTTGTTCAAATCAGGCCCTCATGGCGGTGAATGCGGCAATCTATCTGGCAACCATGGGCCCCGATGGCCTACGCGAGGTGGCCGAAGCAATCCTCTACAACTCCAACTACGCAGCGAGGCAGCTCGACAGAGTAGAGGGTGTGACTGCACCAGCTATTGGAGAAACTGTCTGGCGTGACTTTGCAGTTCAGTTCGATACTGTGTCGGTGGCCGCGGTCCACGAAATGCTTCTTGAGCGTGGTATTCACGGCGGGACTCCACTGACATCACAGTTTCCGAGCCTAGGCGAAGCAATGCTGTTTTCTGTGACAGAACTACACACTCGTGAGTCCATTGACAAGATGGTTTCTGCGATTCGCGACATTGTTGAGGGAGGCGCATAGGAATGAGCGGTACATTTCATCAAGCATCTTGGAACGAGCCCGTAATATTCGAGAAATCTGTGGAGGGTGTGAGATCACATGTTCCTCCACCAGTGGACCCAAAGATTCGGGACCTCTTGGGTTCCGTTGACAGCCTTCTGCCTTCCGAGGCTAGACGTAGTGCCCCATTGAATCTCCCTCGAACCCCAGAGATGCAGATTGTGCGTCATTTCACGCGGCTCTCGCAGATGAACTACTCAGTCACACTCGGTACATACCCACTGGGCAGTTGTACGATGAAGTACAACCCCCTAGTTGACGAGATTGTTGCAGGTATGCCTGGCTTTGCATGGCTTCATCCTGGTCAGGACCCACGTACTGTGCAGGGCGCGCTAGAGCTGATGTGGGAACTCGAGCAATGGATTGGAGAGATCACCGGTATGGACGAGGTGACACTTCAGCCGTCGGCTGGAGCACATGGGGAGTTCACAGGAGTCATGCTGATTCGCGAGTATCATCGGCAGGTCACTGGAGAGTGGGACAAGCGCCATGAGATGATAATCCCTGATGCTGCACACGGTACAAACCCCGCGTCTGCTACAATGGCTGGGTACAAGGTCGTTGTGCTACCATCGAATGACGAGGGCCTTGTTGACCTAGATGCTCTAAAAGAGGCAGCAGGTCCTGCTACCGCGGGGTTGATGCTCACTAATCCTAACACCATTGGCGTCTTTGAGAAGAACATTGAAGAGATTACTGGCATTGTCCACGATGCAGGGGGTCTCGTCTACTACGATGGTGCGAACCTCAATGCCATCATGGGGATTGTACGGCCTGGGGACATGGGATTTGACGTTGTGCATGTCAATCTCCACAAGACCTTTTCAACACCACACGGTGGCGGTGGACCTGGTGCCGGCCCTGTTGGGGTGAAGAGAGAACTGGCTGACTTCCTACCAGTTCCACGGATTGTACGCCGTGGTGACGGGTCATTCGACTTGGACTATGATCGTCCAAAGTCGATTGGGAAGGTTCATGGTTTCTATGGCAACTTCGGAGTTCTTATTCGTGCATACGCATACATCTATGCCCTCGGCCATGAGGGACTGCGGCGTGCGTCAGAGCTTGCAGTTCTAAACGCGAACTACGTGGCTCATCATGTGAAGCAGATTCGAGGCTTTAGTCTGCCGTTCTCCAAGGATGCACCGCGTATGCATGAGTGTGTAATCTCTGCGAAGCAACTGAAGGAGGAAACCGGTGTCACAGCCATGAACGTTGCCAAGCGTCTCCTCGACTTCGGTGTCCATGCGCCCACCGTCTACTTCCCACTCATAGTGGAGGAGGCGTTGATGATAGAACCTACCGAATCCGAGTCGAAAGAGGACCTAGACAGGTTCATAGCCGCACTGAAACAGATCTCCGAGGAAGCCTATACGAATCCGGAACTCGTAAAGAGTGCGCCACACAACACGGCTGTGGGTCTGCTAGACGAATATAAGGCTGCACATCCCACCACGCTGACTCTGTCGTGGCGTATGTACCAACAAAGGTTGAAGAAGACTCAGTAGAGGGACCTATTGCACTGATTGTGTGGATGTCTTCCCGTTGATGATTCGCAGAGAGCTTGGCAGGTTTGCCCTCATGGCAGAGGCAAAATGGATTGGCAAGAGCCTCTCCGTGATGATCTACGGTGGGGATGTGCCTCACGTGGGTGCCGTTTCAGTTGCCTATCCCTCCAAAAGCGAATTCCGTGACGCATCCATAGTGACCATGAGTACCTTATCATTGCCAGGACACAAGGACTATGTAGTTTCAGGTCCGCTGGCCGAACGGTTGGCAAAGGCACTCAATACACCCGTTGTTGTCACTGTCGGTGTACACATCGACAACGCCTCGCCACAGGATTTGGAAACTGTAGTGGCAGAAATCGAATCGATGGTGGACGAGTTAGCCTCTGCATTGAAATGAAATAGTAACACGGGGGATTGGCGTTGAACATACGCTTCAAACTGTTCGGCCCCATACGGAGAGTCTGTGGTACCGGAGAGATGAGCATCGATGTCCCAGAAGAATCCCGTGTCAAAGACGTGATTGAGTACTTGGTAGATAGGATTGGGCCGGAGCTTCACTCTCTTCTCAAGGACGATGAAGGTATCAGTGGGAACTTCATAGTCATGCTAAACAAACGTGATGTCAACACACTCGATGGGCTGGAAACACGAGTCCACGATGGTGACGAGCTTGCCCTACTGCCCCATGTTCAAGGCGGATGACTGGTTGGGAACTATGATGAGATTCTATTTGGAAACTTACGGCTGTTCGCTCAACGCCGCAGACTCCGACATGATTGTTGGAAGGCTCCATCTGCTAGGGGCTAGACGAGTACAACAAATCGATGCTGCAGACCTCATCATCATAAACACATGCGGTGTCAAGGAGCCCACGGAGGATCGAATAGTGTATCGCCTGACAGAGCTGGCTGCTCTGCAAAGGCCGGTCATAGTGACTGGATGTCTGCCGAAGATATCATTCAATCGGGTGGTTGACGCAATCCCCAACTTCGCCGCTATTCTCGGTCCGCAGTCGATTGACACATTGGGAAACATTGTCGAACGAGTCGTGAGGGGCGAGCGGGGCATTGTTCATCTGAAATCGGATTTGACCTCAAAGCTACGGTTTTTCGAGGGTCCTCCGGATACGGTAGTCTGTACAGTCCCCATTTGTGAGGGTTGTCTTGGAAGCTGTACCTACTGTGCAGTTCGACTTGCAAGGAGTGTCCTGCGGAGCTACACAATTGAGGAGATTATATCAGTCGTTAGGAGAGCAGTTCATACTGGATATCGCGAGATACGTCTGACAGCCCAAGATACAGCAGCATTCGGTCATGACACTGGCGAATCTCTAGTGGAGCTTCTGACTGCCCTTGATACAATTGAGGGCAAGCATCGCTTCAGGCTCGGAATGTTCAACTCGAATCTCATAGCCGACTCTCTCGATGAATTGCTTAAGGTAATGAGATCCGACCACTTCTTCAAGTTCTTTCACATGCCCCTTCAGTCGGGTAGCGATGCGATCCTCAGGGCCATGGCCCGCCGCTACACGGTCGATGAGTGGAAACATGTTGTGGACACCATTAGGTCCATGTTTCCACGTGCGACCATAGCGACTGACATAATCGTAGGGTTTCCTGGCGAGTCTGATGACGACTTCGATGCGACATTGCGTGTCATTCGGGATGTTCGTCCGCAGGTGGTGAACATCTCAAAGTATGGTGATCGCCCAGGAACAAAGGCGTCCCGCTCACGCCACAAAGTGGCCACATCTGTCAAGAAGGACAGAAGCAGGCGGCTCTCCCAAATGGTCAACGAGATGATTCTGGATGAACATCGACAGTGGGTTGGCTGGTCTGGTCCTGTCCTCGTTACTGGTCCAGCCCCTCGAGGTGGCACGCTCTGTCGAGATCAGTACTACAATTCGATTATAGTGCACGATAGATTGGACCCGGGTCTGTTTGTAGGTGTGCGAATCACGGAGGCGTACCGGAGCTACCTGCTGGCTGCAGTGACATCCTGACTCTATATCTCTATGTCAACAATCTTCCCAGTTCTTGCGCTCTGTCTGGCTGCCTCGACAATCTTTAGGGCTGAGATTCCATCATCAAGGTTGACGCGAGGCCTCTCCCCACTTTGAATACAACGTACAAAGTCATTCAGCACCTCTTGGACCGGCTCTCCATAGACCTTTATCGTTGCGCCTCGCTCAGGCAGCCGTATTGCCCGGCCGTCTGCCAGCGGCTCCTCGTCCAGATCCTGAACGCGTATTATCTGGCCGAAGAGGTCGATGAAGAGGGTACCTTTCGTACCTGAAACGTCCATCGAACGTCTGCGCCCGACGTACTGTCTTGAGAGATGAAACACATGTTCCGTACCACTATCAAACTTGACGATGACTGTGGCGGCGTTGTAGACTCCTTCTGACGTATTGCACTGTGCGTAGAGGCGTGCGGGACCATGGCTCAGTCTCGCCATGATATCAAAGTCGTGAACTCCAATGTCCTCCAACACATCGCCCAGTGACGGGATTCTTGCAGGCTGAACAAATCCTCTTCTATCATGAATGACGGATCTTATCTCGCCAACAGCACCCTCATGTATCAGCGACAATGTTCTCTTAACAACTGGATTATAGATCTCAGAGTGCGATACGATGGCCACAATCTCTCTCTGCTGTAGGGTTCTTGCCACACGAATCGCGTCATCAAGCGTACTTGCAAGAGGCTTCTCAATCAGAATCCCCCTCACACTATCGTAGTTCTCAGCAATTGCTTGAGCTATTCTTGCATGTGTGCGCGTGGGTGTCGATATGACAACACCATCTAAGTCCATCTCATCCAACATCGCTTCATAGCTATCGAAGGGGTTCGCACCGTACGTCTTGGCAACGGACTCTGCCCGTGAGAAGTCCGTGTCTGCAATTGCCGACAGCAACCCCATGCTGCTGAGAATTCGGGCATGGATTCGCCCCATATTTCCGATTCCGATAATGCCTATCTTGAGTAAAACCAACAACTGGCACCTACCTGCTATTCACTGGGGGTTGGAACTAGGTCGCCGTTTATACATTGCCATTGCTCGTAGTCAGACCTCACCTAAGCAGGAATGATGGGAATTGGGAGAATGAGAAGTGGTGCGGAGGGCGAGATTTGAACTCGCGAACCCCTGCGGGACTAGGCCCTCAACCTAGCGCCTGCAGTTGACATGAGCGTTGGGAGTGTTCTCCCATCTCACATCTTTGACCTGGCTTGGCAACCTCCGCGCAAGTTCTGGCGAAGTGCCAGATGTGTTTCAGCAAGTGACGGCGGGCTGAGCCACTTAAAGATGTCGGAACCTATTCAAGATTTCGAACGCTTGGCTCTCGCCGTCACAAGCCGTAGTATTCCTCTCTTGTTTCAATGTTGTCAGGTTGCTCCCAGACAACGAAATGGACTGTTGCAGGTTAGCGCCACTCTATCTGGTGGCCGCTGCGTACCACTCGAAAGGTGGGAGTGATCTCCTGCGTGCAGCTCTCTTGTTCTTCTTTTGGCTGCGTCTAAACATTTTCTCATATCACCTCGTATCTATAGAGCCCCTTCACGAGCGCACTTAACATTATGGAAGACTGCACAATTCCGCAGTCTTGCGCGGTGTCACACTCGTAGTAACTATCCATCAAGAAGAAATTGAATGGAGCCCCGGGCGGGAGTTTCTTCGTCTGTGACACTCACAGATGAGTTCGAACCCGCGATCCTCTGCTTACGAGGCAGATGCCCTAACCACTAGGCCACCGAGGCTCGTTTCTGGGCTGAGCGAGTGGTCTCAGTTATAAAACTTTATGATGGGCGACGGTTCAAGGCGACTGAACAGACATGAAGACGGGTAAGCTTGGTGAGCGCGCATTCCTTGAGAGAATCTCGGGTTTCGTCCGGATACCCCAAGGCTCAAGACTGGGCTGGGATGAGGATGCCTGTGATATTCCCATCGACGATTCCACACACATTGTCATCAATGTGGACACATTTGTTGCATCAACGGATCGACTACCGGGGATGTCCGAAGCACAGATGGGCCGGAAACTAGCAGTCATGACACTGAGCGACATTGTCGCGAAGGGTGTCCGTCCAAGAGCGATGATGCTCTCGCTGGCTGTGCCTAGCGACTATCCTGCGGACTCCGCAGAGGAGATTGTGCGTGGTCTGTCGCAGTACTGTATTAAGAATGATGTGGAGTTTGTGGGAGGGGACGTAGGAACCAGCGATGATGTTGTGTTGACTGGTGTGGCCCTCGGCACAGCCCATCCTGATGAGATAGTCCCTCGTGCTGGTGCACGTCCGGGTGACATAATCGCAGTCAGCGGCAGATTCGGGCTGACATCAGTTGCCTTCAAGATGCTTCTGGAAGGTCTTGAGGTACACGGCTCACTCTCTCAAAGAGCCCTGATTGCCGCCTACAAGCCGGTGATTGACTTTAATCTGGTACGCCTCCTTGCGGCTCAGAGGGCAGTGACTTCTGCCATGGACTGTAGCGACGGCCTTGGAATCACACTTAACACGATGGCTGCGCATAGCAATGTGGCGTTCGAACTCGAGAGGATTCCCGCCGCCGGCGGTGTTCGGGAGTTCGCTGAGAAACACGGGATTGATTTGATGGACCTTGTGATGGCTGGCGGCGAAGAGTTTGCACTTGTCGTCACAATCCCCGAGAAGCATTGGGAGGTGGCCCGCGAGATTGCCCGAGCCAGCACCTTTGGACTGCAGCGTATTGGCCGGGTGCGGGAGGGCTCGGGGGTCACATGGCTGAGTCCTGCAGGTGCCGTTCCGGTCACCATGAGAGGCTACGACAGTTTCAAGGAGTGGAAGTGACTGAAGCGTGTCATCATAGTCGACGGCTATGTTGATGAGCCTACATGTTTGGGTGTTCCTCCGTATATCAGTATCTATCCCAGGTACATAGCCGGCGCGATATGGACACATTCTCCAAGGACCGAGGTACTGTATCAGACGATTGATCAAGTACGGACCAGCTTCGACGCAGCGTGGAACCTGTGGTCAACAGCCGATCTTCTTCTCCTAATTGCTGGCATGATAGTTCCTGGTAAGTACCTTGGGGGCACCCCAATCTCTATTCGTGAGGCACGACAGCTGTTTTCACATGAGTGTATCTCACACATCCCGAAACTATTGGTGGGTCCGTGGGCCCGATTCGGTTGTGGGCTAGAGGGTGGCAAGATATCCCTCAGTTCTGAGGTGCTCTCTCCTCCGTTTGACTACATTGTGAGTGGTGATGCAGAGATCTTCATGCGCGATGTCATCCTCAGTGGCGACTTGGAGTCAGTGCCCAGCGACATCATGCGTGAGAATATGACTGAGATTGAGAAGTATGCAGTTCGCGGGGCACGCATAGTGACACAGCATCCAGGCTATCAGCGTAAACACCTGATCTGCGAGATTGAAACGTACCGGGGGTGCCCGCGGTTTATCACAGGTGGTTGTTCCTTCTGTGTAGAGCCCAGCTACGGAATGCCGCAGATGCGGGACTCCAATGACATCGCACGGGAGGTCGAGGCACTCTACACTATCGGTGTGCGTGCATTTCGCCTTGGTCGTCAGGCCGACATGTTCACGTATGGATCTACAGAGATTGGGCTGGAGGAGTTTCCGTCCCCCAATCCTGAGGCAATAGAGGACCTGTTTTCTAGGGTTCGACACGTAGCGCCCTATCCCCTTGCTCTTCACATTGACAACGTCAATCCTGGTACAGTCGCTCATCATCCTGCTGAGAGCCGCCAAGTAGCCCGTATCATCATGAAGTATCACACAGTGGGTGATGTCGCGGCGTTTGGAGTCGAGTCTCTCGATTCTGAAGTCAAGCGAAGGAACAATCTCAAGGTCGATGCAGAAGAGGCGCTCAAGGCTGTTCGCATCATCAACGATGTTGGCGCGGAGGCGCCCCCTTGGGAACTACCTCATCTTCTTCCGGGAATCAATCTTCTGTACGGCCTGCCTGGAGAGAGCCGCAGAACTCTGGAGTATAATATGGAATTCCTCAAGACTCTACTGGAAGAGGGGCTGATGGTACGTCGCATTAACATTCGGCAGGTTATTGGTTTCGAGGGGACCCGCTTGGGTCGGACACGATACGCACGTATCCGCCGTAAGGCCTTCTATCGGCACAAGCAGGAGATACGATCCAAGATTGACATTGCAATGATACAACGGGTCGCCCCTCTTGGAACTGTGATTCATTCCGCATTCGTTGAACGTGTGGAGGGCAACTCACTGCTCCTTAGGCCACTCGGTTCGTACCCGCTACTCTGCCATATGCCCCAAGGACGAAACATGCCAGGCGTGACTGATGTCTTCGTTGTGAGTCACGGTCCACGGTCGGTCAGTGTCCTGCCATTTCCATTCTCAATTCACAATGCGACACTTGCTCAGTGGAAGAGCATTCCAGGCATTGGTGCCAAGCGAGCAGCACGACTCAAGGGTGCAGTTTCTTGGAAGAGCATTGCCGAGATTGAGTCAGCACTTGGAATCGAGATTCCTAGTTGGCTAGCGCGCACATTGAGATTCCAGAAACAAACGAATTGAATGGCGGGCCCGGCCGGATTTGAACCGGCGACCTCTAACTATCCTCGGTCGTGTCATACACGCGCCCCTAGAAGGCTAGCGCCCTATTCTTCTCCCGAACGATGATTCATCCGGGTCCAGACTAGGCAACGGGCCCTTGTGTCTTCACGGCGACAGTCCGGACATAAACCTTTCCGCGAGGCACTCACTCGATGAATCAAAAATAGGAGATGACGAGCGGACAGGCTCGCAACCCGCCCGCCCATTGAGTCTTGTTCTTTGAAGAGTTCACTCTGTCTAGCCAAAGAGGCTTCCAAGACCCGCTGTGAACTCCTCTTCCTTCTCTTCTTCCTCTTCCTTCTTCTCCTCTTCGGCTGCAGGAGCTGCCTCGGCGGCGCCCGCACCTGCGGCGGGAGCGGCTGCCACTGGCATGGCGGCTGCACTCTTCAGGGCCTCATCAATATCAACGCCCTCGAGTGCTGCAAGCAGGGCCTTGATCCTGCCCTTGTCAGCCTTCACGCCTGCTGCAGTGAGAACGGCCTCCATGTTCTTTTCGTTGATCTCCTGGCCTGCCTTGTGGAGCAGAAGGGCCGAATATACGTACTCCATTTCTCTTACCTCACCTTTACTTACCCGAACAGGCCACCGAGGCCTGCTACTGCTTCTTCTTCCTTCTCCTCTTCCTCCTCAGGCTCTTCCTTCGCCTCTGCGCCGGCGTCGGCCGGTGCGGCTGCTGGAGCCGCGGCGACTGCCTGAACCTGACTCAGGACCTCGGAGGGTATTGCATCGGGACTCTTCTCAGCCAATAGTGATGCCAAGGCAAAGGCCTCGGCATTCGCCTTCGCAAGGAACTCCCGAACCAAGTCCGGTTCGAAGAACCCAATATTCAGCGCGAGGGTTCTTGCTTCCATATCGGCCTTTGCGATGATCAGTGGGATCGTATCGCTGGTCGGATATCCCGCGTTGATTGAGAGATTGACAGCGTACTGGTGCCCGAGTATGACCTGCTGGAATAGCTCCTCAAGGTCAACATCGAGGCTCTCGCTTGTGAGAACCGTGCCATCTGTATATGCCGCTACGAGCTTCAGTTGAAGCTCCATGGGTTCAATCCCAAGTCTGCTAAGCATCTGGGCCATGGCGTTTGAGATTACTTCACCCGCCTTCACGGCCACGGTGTCCTCGGTGATGTGAATCACGCCACCCTTGACACGGGACGGAATGCCAAGTGCTGCCAGTTCGCTGATGAACGGACCGGGCGCAACACCTGTGTTCATTGCTGGGACTATGATGTCTTTTGGTGCAATCTGGCCTCCCTTGGCGGGGGCTGATGTCTTGTTCTCACTGAGAAACTTGCCCAGCATGAAGGGGTCTTGGTCGCTGAAGACAAAGGCAACAGGCCCTCGCACGTGATTGGCAAGCTCCTCGATTCCCTTGACGCCCGATTTCTTGATGGCTCGAATCATGAGTGTGTTTCTGGCCATGCGGATTGTGGCGCTTCCTCGCAGACTGTTTCTGATACTGGTCAGCTGCTTGGCACCCACTCCCTCCACATTTACGAGGCCCACCATCTTGCTCTTCTTGATGGCCTCTGCCAGCTTGTCAACCTCTTCAATCTTCCACTGTGGTATGTGGCGCTCTTGAACTGCCATTAGCTATCACCTCCACGAGGACACCTTCACAGAGGGCCCCATGGTTGTCTTGATCACCACACTTGCGACCTTGTCGAGCTGCCCCTTGTTCTCTACAAACCCGAGGATTGCCGCCACGTTCTCTGCAATCTCCCGGTCACTCATTCGTTCGTGGCCGACCTTCACATGGAAGGTGGGTGTGTTTCGCATCCGTACCCTCACTGTGCGCTGATACTGATCGACCACTGGCTTGAGATCAGCTTGGGGTGGGAACGGCTTGGGCATCTTTCCACGCGAACCAAGGACTTGACCGAGATATCTACCAACCAGTGGCATGGAGTCTATCGAGGCGATAAAGAAGTCGAACGCCTTGGCCAACGCCTTCCGCGTCTTCTTCTCCTCTGCAATCTTGGGAATCTCCTCCTTCGATACTACTCGATTGACCCCCGCCTCCTTGGCCTTCGCAGCAAACTCACCATCCCCAAAGGCGCAGACCTTGGCCGGGGGGTACAGCTTGTGGGGGAGCAGAACCTCCTGGTTGAACCTGTTCTCTGGCTTCGAAACGTCCAGCTCCTTCTTCCGGAAATTCACCGCCAGATCAAAGCTCTGCTCGAACTTGATCTTCCGTTCCTTTCCCTTGGCCCGAGCCTCAGTCACCGCCGCCTCGATGTTATCAATATTGAACGACATCTGGCTCACTCCTCCCTCAGTGGTTCTTGGAGGTGTTCGTCCCAAACACCCTCGCGAACCTCTCTCTGGAATTCCTTGGCGGGCTTCCCCTCAATGGTCACTCCCATGGACACGCAAGTGCCTGATATCGTCATTACCGCAGCCTTCATGTCCAATGCGGACAGCTCTGAAGCCTTGGCCTTGGCAATCTCCTTCAACTGATCGATTGTCAGGTTGCCCACAAAGTCTGTGTTGGGCGTACCTGACCCTTTGGGCGCGCCAATCTCCTTGAGAATCAATGCGCTCGTCGGAGGGACTCCAACCTCCACCTCGAACTCCTTTGTGTCTTGGTCGACAATGATCTTCACTGGTACCTTTAGACCTGCGAAAGGCTGCGTGGCCTCGTTGATCTTTGTGACCACTTGGAAGATGTTCACACCGGTCGGACCAAGTGCCGGACCGATTGGCGGACCTCCTGATGCCTTGCCGCCCTCTACTAGTGCTTCTACTGTTATCTTGTCACCCAAAACCATCACGACTCCTCATGCAGTATTCCCGGCCCGTTCTTGACAAGGCCAGTTGGGTCGACCTGCAGGTAAGAAGTAGATTGATCACCTGCTCGGTCTACTGCATGCTTGTTCATCGTTCTTCACCCCAGACATGACGTCGATGCGTCGATGTCAAATTAAGGGACTGGCCTCTCGTCGCCGGGTCGTTTTTTAAGGCTTGTGGAGCGGCGGCCAGTTTACATGACTGCTCCGACTGCATGCACAACAGGTGTTCACTGGTCTATTGCCGCGACCAGAACGAGTCCTCTTCCTCCTCCTCTTCGGCCGCAGTTTCGGCAGCTTCCATGGCTTCTTCCCGTTGAGCCTTCTCCACGAGCTTGGTGAAGTCTGCGTGTATCCTCATGGGTATGGTGTGGGGGCTGTCGATGAGATCGACAATCAATTCCTCCTTTGCTGCATCCACTCGTGTCACACGTGCCCGTTCGCCCTTGAACGGTCCTGAGATTATCTCCACAATGTCAGAAACTGCGATTCCTTCAGCTGCCGGTTTCGGCACGAGGTATCTGTCAATCTCTTCAGTGCTGACCTTTCCGCTGACTCTTCCCCTCACATGAGGCACTCCGGATATCGCAATCTCTACGTCTCTATACTCCTCTGTTTCAATGAAGACATAGCCTCTGAGCGTTTCTGGTACAAGAATGGCCTTGACACGACCCAGTAATGGGTTCCGAGACACGAGTTTCGGCTTGGCGTCACCCTTCTTTTTTGGGCATTTTTTCATATGCTCAAGTGTAATCTCCTCTGATGAGAACTGCTCTGAGCAGAAGGGGCACTCCCAGACATCCTGTTCGCCTATGACTGCTGTTGTTATGAGATCTGTCACACTACGTTCTTGGCCAATCGTAGTTCTCACAGCGAATATGCTAGTCTTCGGCATTTTGTCCAATCTCCCTTCTGCTCCACGTATTTGCGCATCTATGAGCCAAACCAGTTACCAGTCACGGTGGTCATTATTACTTGGACCACAAAGCTAAGCATACCTACCAGTACCATGGCGAGAAGGCTGACCTTAGTGCTCATCCAGAGCTCCTTTCTTGAGGGCTTGGTGGCCAACCTTAAGATTCTCCTACTATCGTTGATGAACTGGCTCACACCCATGAGTATCAACCTGCCTGCGGCTCTCGCGCACGACTACAGGACTGCCTGAGCATCTTGGCAGTCCGCTTTTAATACTTCCTGAGTAGCCACATCGCGTGAGGCTATAGACGTGCGATACCCAGCTCATCGAAACCGTGCCCACTCTCTCCCTCATCTTGTTCCAGTTCACCGAGTTCATCAGCTAGGGGGGCGACAGACTCTGTCCCGGCGTCGAAGACATACGGTGAGCTCACTCCAGAGGCAATGATTGTGACCCGGAGACGATCCTCAAGCTCTGGCACTATCAGCGCCCCGTAGATAATCTCTGCTCCAGGATGGACCTGTTCGGTGACCAGTTCCACGACTCTCTTAGCCTCGGCCAGCTGCAGGTCTGCGCTGCCGCTCACGTTTATGAGAATGTTTCTTGCATTCTCAATTGACACGTCAATGAGCGGGTTCTGAAGGGCATTATAAACGGCCTCTTCAGCCCTGTTCTCTCCCTGTCCCTCGCCGAGCGCGATTATAGAAACGCCTCCGTTTCTCATCGTGGTTCTGACATCCGCGAAGTCGAGGTTCACTAGGCCCGGGCGAGAAACCAATTCTGCGATTCCCTTCACGGCCCTGACCAATACCTCATCTGCAACCATGAAGGCCTCCGACAGTGACAGGTCAGGTGCGATTTCTAGCAGCTTCTCGTTCGGAATGGCAATCAGAGTGTCGACGTGTTCCATGAGTGCATTGAGCCCCCTTGTGGCATTCTTCTTCCTCGTCGCGCCCTCAACCTCGAAAGGAAGACAGACAATCGCCACGGTCAGCGCCCCATTCTCACGTGCAGCCTTTGCAATCAGTGGTGCTGCCCCAGTGCCGGTTCCACCGCCCATACCGGCAGTTATGAACACAAGGTCTGCTTGAACTATATCCTTGATCACATCGTAGGTTTCGATTGCAGCAGCCTCTCCCACATCCGGATCATTTCCTGCACCCAGTCCTCCGCAGCATTCCCTGCCGAGGAGCAGCTTGTGATGGGCATTGCAGTAGTATAGGTCTTGGGCATCAGTATTGACTGCAAGGGTTTCGGCGCCTTCTACCCCCACCTCCATCAGTCTTGTAATCGCATTGTTGCCGGCACCGCCGACTCCTACGACAAGTATCCTTGCAGTGACCGACTCCAGCAGACCTGCAAGTTCCTCATCTGTTGTTTCGCTCTTTGTTCCTCTACGTCTTGCCGTCCTCGGAGGACTCAAGTTCCCCCTTGTGCTTGCTGTGCTGCTAAGAACCTCTTCTAGGAGCGGATGCATCTGTCACACCTTCCGACAGCTATTGCTCACGTGTTCTGCCAACAAAAAGTAGAATACTACCCACGTAATATGGCTGCACTATCTCCTTCTTTTCTTGCCTCGCCTGAAAGTTCGCAGCACATTATCTATTGAGATTCCGTGGTCGGAGAGGAACTTGGCAGTTTCGTCGAGCGACGGTTGACCGTTTTGTGCTCCACGCTCTCGTATTGTCAGAGCAGCAACAGCATTCGCCATGTGAAGCGCCTGCTCTATCTTCTCACATCGTGTCCACGCTGCAACAAAACCTGCCGCGAATGCGTCCCCCGCACCTAGCGTGTCCACCACTTTGACATTGAAAGCCTCTGATTTACAGAACTCGAAACCGTCTGTTGCAACCGCTCCTCTCTGAGCCAGTTTGACAACGAGTATTCCTGGAAACGTCTTCGCGAATCTTCTTAGAGCTCTCTCATTGGGATTTATGCCTGCGTAGGTCTTGACCTCGTGTTCGTTCATGAATAGCAGATCCGTTTGAGGAAGCACCCTCTTGAAGTCTACCGACGATGCTGCGCGCCCAGGATCGAAGGAGAACACTATCCCGTTGACTGTGGCGATCTCGGCGGCTCTCTCCGTCATCATCGGGAACCCGCCAGCCATGTGTATCGTGCTTGCGCGAACAAGGAGACTCTCATCGAGAACGTGCTTCTCAAGAAACTTGTTGGCACCCGGTTGAACCACGACGTTACGCTTGCCAGCATCGTCAACGATGCTTAGGAAGATGCCCGTTGGCTGTTTGTCGAGCACTAGTACAGTACTTGTGTCAACGCCAGCTCGTCCGAGGTCTCTAAGCATAGTCTGCCCGTAGAGGTCGTTTCCAATACAACTGATAAGGCCGGTCTTGACACCCAGCCTCGCCATCTGTGCAGCAAAGTTCGCTGCCGAGCCTCCTGCTGAGATGCATCCATCTTTGGCAATACGATGTTCCTCAGATGCAGGTAGTCGATCAACTCCGAGGCAAACATCGATATTGACTCTGCCTATTGAGAAGACCTCTACGGACATACTCTATGCCCCTATACAATCAATGCGAGGATTGCCTTTTGAGCATGGAGCCTGTTCTCAGCCTCATCAAAGACGACGCTATGAGGTCCGTCCATGACCTCGTCTGTGATTTCCTCACCCCTGTGGGCCGGCAAGCAATGCATCACTATGACATCCTTCTTGGCCGCATCAACAAGTGCCTGATTCACTTGGAATGGCATCAGCGCCTCTTCCTTTTCTTTCGTTCTCTCTTGGCCCATGCTGAAGAACGTATCAGTGTATATCACATCTGCATTCTTCACGGCCTCGTAGGGGTCATTCACAACTTCGAGTGCCGTGTCATAGCGCTCGCTCAGCTCGGTTGCGCGTTTCAATATCTCCGGGACTGGCGTGTACCCCTTGGGAGAACCAATTGTCACATTCATTCCCATAATCGTGCAGCCCTGCATGATTGAATTGCTCACGTTGTTGGAATCGCCCACATAGGCTATCTTGAGTCCCTTGAGACAACCCTTGTGTTCTTCGATCGTCATCATGTCAGCCATTATCTGACAGGGGTGAAGTAAGTCCGAGAGACCGTTGATCACAGGGACGGTGGCATGCTCCGCTAGTTCCACTACCTCATTGTGACCATAGACCCTAGCCATGATGGCGTCACAGTACCTGCTCAGCACCTTCGCCGTATCGCCGATTGTTTCGCCCCTGCCCAGTTGGGTTCCACTAGGCTGAAGATAGAGTGCATGGCCGCCAAGTTGTGTCATGCCAACTTCAAATGAAACTCTTGTCCGTGTTGAGGACTTCATGAAAATCATGGCAAGGGACTTGCCCTTTAGAAGCTCATGCGGCTCTCCTCTCTTCTGCTTACGCTTCAGATCATGTGCTGTATCCAGTATCCTGCGCAATTCGTATCTCTCGAAGTGCGACAGGTCAATGAAGTTTCTACCTCGTAGACTCAACTCGGTAACCTCTCAGACTGTCGTTAGACGCAGACTGAAAGGTACCGTGTAATAAAACTCACCATGTGCATCTATGAAGATGCACAGGCTCTCAATCGCCAACCAGCCGCCGGGCAAACCACTCAGGGTCAAAGGGCTGAAGATCATCATATTCTTGCCCGACACCAACGTAGACTATTGGACTCCCTGTCACAAAGGCGATTGATAAAGCAGCGCCTCCTGAAGGATCAGCATCCACCTTCGTCAGAATTGCTCCGTCAATGCTGATTGCATCGTGAAACTCCTTTGCTTGGGAGAGAGCGTCGTTTCCTGCGAGTGCGTCTCCGACAAAGATCTTGAGATCCGGTTCCGCGACTCGTGCAATCTTTGCCATCTCAGCCAAGAGGTTCTTGTTGCTCTGCATTCTCCCAGCTGTATCTATCAGGACTACATCAGTACGCTTTGCTCGTGCATGTGCCACCGTGTCGTACGCCACGGCTGCGGCATCAGCCCCATAGCTCTGCTTTATTACTCTGATTCCTAGGCGACTAGCATGCTGCTCCAGCTGTTCTATGCTTCCCGCACGATACGTATCGGCTGCGGCTGCGACGACAGAGAAGCCGTTTTTCTTTAGCAAATACGCCATCTTCGCGAGAGTCGTTGTCTTCCCAGTTCCATTGACTCCCACAAACATGATTACTGTTGGCTCGCCCGATTCTCTCTTCTTCTCAACATATTGAATTACGTCGAGAGGATGTTCTGGTGCCAATACATCGAGAATGGACTCGTAGATTGCGCTCTTGAACAGTCTGACTACATTTTCGAAACGGCCGGTCCTCTTGCCAAGAATCTTCTGCTTGGTCAGGTCACATATTCTCTCGGCCACTTCAACAGCCACATCGTTCTGGATGAGGACTAGCTGAAGTTGCCAGACGGCATCGGCAAGATTCTTCTCATTAAGTTCCTTTGTGGTCGCCTTTGTGATTGCAGTGTCAAGTGCTCCGCGAAGCTTCTCAAACACAGGCTTCACTTCTCCCCGGACCGAATATCTGCAAGGAGCTGCCTCAACCGAGCATCAACGTCTGCAGCGTGAGCACCGAGCTTCTCCAACTCCTTTGCAAGGTTGTTGTATTGCTCCTCCAGCCGCTTGATTATCTCACTGGCCTTCTCCTTGGCCTCGGTGAGCGTGGACTCCACGCGTACACCACTGCCGATGTCCCTGATCACCTTGTTCGGGTCTGTTATCTTTGCCTCAATCAAGAGTCCGCCGCCGACATGGAGTAGAATCTCCTCTCCAGCAGCTCTGCTCTCCAGCTCTTCGAGAGTCTTTAGGCCAGTTCGTTGGTCCCGAATGTACGCTTGCGTGAGTTCCATTCGCTGCTTAATCAGCTCGATGTTCGATGACACAATCTGTTGTTCTGCTGAGAGCTGTTGCAGGGCACGCTGTTGCTCTGCGCTCATCTCACACGCTCTCCACACCAAGCATCTTTCTTAACTCAAGGCTCTGAACTTCTTCTGGCTTGATCTCTCTAATTTCGCTGATCACGATGTTTCTCCGTTTGACACGATGACGGCTGCCAAGTTCTGAGAGGATTCTCTCGCGAACTTGTGACTCATTCAATGCCAGAAGCTCCCTACTGAATGTGAATCGCCTCTTGTTCTTCTGATATTCTCCCTTCGCACGCCAAACTTTCGAACTCATCTGCATCACCTATACCAGTCCCAATACCTGTGAGATATGTGCCAACTCGACACCGGTTGTTTCGGAGCCCACTATCATCGCATCGGTGTTCGCAATGACACCGAGTCTCGTGTACGGACTTCCGCGGTTCACGGTTCCAGCCTCAACGTCCACTTTTAACAGCTCTGCTATCATCTCCATCTCCTCCTCTGTGGCTAGGGGATGAACAACGGCTCCCACGTTTGTTGCGATTGTATTCGAGCCCACGATTGGAAGTCGCGCCACGGTTCCTGGCACCACCTCAACATCCAAGACATCCGAGATTTTCTGTCGGGCAGCTGAGTCGAACTCCGAATGGCATATCGCGCCGTTATCATTCGCGAGGACAATGTTTCCCAATGCCGTCATCTTGCTATCAATCCAATCCACGGGGACCTCCGAGCTCTTCCTGAGTTGTGCCAATTCCTCGTCCGTGGTAGTGTATGGTACAATGATACCATTCGAGTTGGCTGACGACATAATCCCGACTGCATCCAATGTGGCTACTGTAGACATGACCAACGGAAGGTTGAACGTCTTCTTGATTACGGCTAGTGACTTCTCAGACATGTTTGGTGACACGAATACAAAGCGGTCTGTGGCAATTGCAAACGCTCCTACATTCGAATCGCCCTCAAAGTCGGTTCGGGCGATTGTCGTAGGCTATCCCTCCGCCAAGTAGACACGCACAAGGTTCTCCGAGTTCTTGGTTGCACGAATTCGGATTCTTCGTGGCGGCTTCTGGATTCCCCTCGACCAGATCTTCTCGTTGACCTCGGGCTGGATGTGAATCTCCTCTGGCTTCATGTGTCTCTCAACGAACTCCCTAAGGATTCTCACCGCCCTCTTCGCCCTGCGCAATCTACTACCAGTCCAGTAGGCCTTGCGGAGCGGAACCGTGTATATCCGTTCGTCAACAATCTCCTCCTCTTCCTCAGGAGGTGCCTCTGTTGGAACTTCAGTGACTTCCTCTTCCGCTTCGGCCTCTTCCTCTATTGCCTCTTCAACCTCTTCGGTTTCGGAGATCTCCTCAACACCCTCAAGTTCTGGCTGTTCCTCGGGAGTCATCTATGTACACCTGGCTATGGCTTTAGTTTTGTCTGACGCCAGTGACGCTGCGCGGGTGTTCTTCTGACTTTTCCGCCAGTCTTCATGACTGCCCATGTAGGGACACTGCTATTGCTCTTGAGGGCTTTTGCCAGCCTCAGTTTCTTTCCCAACGGCTTGTTTCTTGCCATCTCTTCACCTCGTGCAGCAACCTCGTTCATCTGAATGTGATCTTCGGTTCGCGCTCCCTACCGCGTATCTGCTGCAGGAGCGCCTTGAGCTGTTCGTCCGTCACCTTTGATCTGAGTCTTCCTGCCGAGGCCAATTGGATGAGCTGCAGTTCAATCTGCTCTGCGAACTGCGGGCGAACCATCTTGATATTGGTCAGTCGCGCACGCGCCTCTGGTGTGAGAATCTGCCTGAGGATGGCCTCCTTCTGAGCTTCCGCCTCCGCAGCCCTCTGTTCGGCTGCTTGCTGGCGGAGAGCCTGCTCTCTAAGGGCAGCAAGCTTCCGCTGGCGGATTGCCTCAAGCTCATCTTCGCTCACACGATTCACCACTCAGTAGACTCAGTATTTGCTTAGTTCAGGAATCGCCTTCTCGAGTTCTCGTTTGATCACAGCTGACAGCTTGTCCAAGTAAGACCGGCCGATATCTGTCAGCTCTCGTCCCTTGTTCCCGCGCCGCTTCACAAAGCCAGCTCGCTCGAGCTGTTGTAGTGCTGTTCTGACAATTGCTCCACTGCCCTTGTAAAACCTGTTCGGTTTGCATCCCCTTCTCTTCCGTCCACCGTACTCCACCCTAAGGCGCTCAGTCCCAATTGGTCCTCTGAGGTACACTTTCCTCAGAATGCTGGCACACCTAATATACCACCAGTCTGGATTGTCTGGGCCTCTCTCCTTATGAGCGCCAGTCTTGACGAATGGAGCCCACTCGGGTGGCTGAATCTCTTTTCTCGTCTTGAGCTCTTGGGCAAGACGGCGGATGAAGATATTTGCCGGGATGTCGTAGATTGTGGGCATTTGTCAGTCACCATGTTCATTCAGCAAGGCTCACCGCACATCAACTGCGCGGGCAGCCCACCTCAGAAGGCTGGACTCGCAACTTGGGAGTCCGCATAAAAGATTATCGTTGTAACGTGTTGATCGCACTACAATTTATAGATGACTGCAGTATTGCCTCTAACTCCTACGAGTGTTGCTCCAGCCTGCCTGCAGAGTTCTTTGAACAGTACCTCTTTTGATGCGTTCGCCCTCGAGCTTCGGAGCGCACGCACCTTGATGTACTTGTGTGACTTGAGCAGCCTCTTGGCCTCCTTCACAAGCCCATCGGTGATTCCCGCCTTCCCAATCTGCATCATCGCAGTTTCATGCCAGACAATGCTAATCCTGCGCAGGTCCGGCTCTTTCATCTTGCTCAACTCGTGACTGGCAGCCCGGTCCAAGTCCTGATTAAGATTGTCTTGTGACCGGAAAACGTCTTATGGTTCCGCATCGCAGACAGGTTACTGTGACATGAGTCTGTCTATTGTTCCTCACACGTACTCTGCAGTTAACACCAGGCAACAGTATCGTACCGCAGCCTCGGCACACCCTACGTGCTATACGTCGTGGTAGGCGTTCTCTGACTCTTCGTGACACTCTCCTTGCTATCTCTACATACCTACGAGTTCTCTCAGGGTCGTGAACCGACGTTTCCAATGCCAGCTCCCACAGCCGATTGACTCTTTCCTTGGCAATCCTCCGAGCGCTTAGGCTGGGTTTTCGTCTTCGTCCCATTTTGGACTCGGTCTCCGCAGAACAGTTGAGCGGGCTCTTTCTCAAGTCTGCTCTCTCACATTGCTTATATTGCTTCCAATCGAGCCTCCTACTGGGCCACAGCGATGCTTCATGTGATTCTCCTAGAGTGCGCGATAGAGTTGATACCGCGAGAGATTCGAAGTGTCAAGCAGATTCAGCAGTACGCCTATCGCCGCAAGAAACCAGCGGGTGACATACTCCTTGATCAGACACATCATGGTACCGCCATGCTGCGTCTTCCTAGTCACACGCGCCGTGGTCGACCCGACATCACCTTTCTCTCTCTCATGTCTCTTCTAGAAACCCCCCTGTGCAAGAGCGGGTACCTGTCCGTACACCTGCATCTCCAAGATGGGCGCATCATCGAGGTAAGCCCCACTATCAGGTTGCCCCGAAACTACGAGCGGTTCGTGGGTCTGATGGAGCAACTCCTCGCGAAGGGTCGTGTTCCTCTGCGAGGCAGTCCACTCATGAGAGTTGTTGACATCACACTCCCTGCCCTTATCGATGGCCTCTCAGCAGAACAAGACAACGTACTCACAGTCTTGGCGGTTGAGGACGGATGGCCCACATCGATCTCGGATTTGCTTGACCTTGTTCCACAATCGTCAGATGTGCCGGTGATTGTGGGCATTGGCGCGTTTCCACATGGTGACTTCAGCTCATCAGTCCGGGAACTCTTCCACCATCATCTATCATTTGACCCTGAGGTCATGATGGCATGGCATGTGTGCGCAGAGATACTCTGGGTATATTCCATGAAGACTGGCGCTGTGGCCAAGAGGTTCGGCACAGTCAACAAGAGAAACGACCACTTGCCGGACATCGCCTGACCACACAGCAATATGCTTAAATCCGCTCCAATCGCTGCGTCGAAGTGACTTGGCCACTGGCCGGGATATGATTGCGGCCGTTGTCTAGGGGTTAGGATGCAGGCCTTCCAAGCCTGTGGCCCGGGTTCGATATCCTCTGTGAGTTCCACATTGCGACGAAGATCCCGGCGGCCGCACCACTTTGCTTCTTTCAACAGCAATCTGAAATGCACGTGAGAAGGTCTTCAACGCAATGCTTTTGTTAGAACCACCTCGTTGCGATTTCTATAGACGGAGAACTTTGAGAGCCTCAGTCAGCTAGGCGTGGTATTCATGGAAACACTTCGACACAACGGCAT
>QMYR01000007.1 GCA_003662765.1 Candidatus Thorarchaeota archaeon | reverse complement strand
CTGTTCATAGAGAGCATGACCGCCCTCGTGCAGCACGGCGTAGATCATCGACATGACATTGTTCTCATGGTAGTGCACAGTGACTCGAACATCATCGAAGTAGCCCGTAGTGAACGGGTGCTCTGTCTCGTCGATGCGACCTCCCGCATTCTCAGAAGTGGTGTCATAACCTATGAGCTGGGCAAGGGTTGTGGCAATTTTGCGCTGCGTTTCAATGGGCACGGGCCGACTGAGGTGGCTCACGTCAATGTCAGCAGTGGCATCAACACACTTCTTGGTCAGTGGCACGAGGCCGTCCCTCAGCTCGCGAAACACCCGCTCTATCTTGGCAGAAGTCATCGCACGCTCGTAGTCATCTATGAGGCAGTCGTACACGTCAGGAATGCCCTTTACATCCATCACTATCTCGGCCTTCTTCCTGACAAGATCCATCATCTTCTGAAGCTCGGGCTCGAACTTCTTCCAATCATTCGCAGCCTTGGCCTTCTTCCATACCTCAACGGTAACCGCCTGCTGCCTTGCGATCTCTGCGACAAGGTCCCCGGGAACTCGCGTTTCCTGCTCGTACTCCCTCTTGAACAGGTACAGGTTCCTCTGCATCACCTCATCGTACGACGACGACTCCCTCTCTGCCGCCTCGATCAGCCGCCCCGTTTCGGAGCTTGTCAGGATGTCATGTTGAATCCTGCTCAACTTGGCAATCTGTTGGCTACGTAGGCTGATTCCACGCGGCGGCATGTATGTCTCAAGGTCCCAATGGAGAATCGCTATTGATGACTCCACCAATGCTAGCTCCTTAGCCCTTGCCAGAAGATCTTCGTATGCTCCCATCACTCACACCAGTGGACAATGTTGCTGGTCTTCGGCCTCGATGAGGACTGGTTATCTACTTTCCGGATACGACAGTGGGGAGCTTGACTTCAGAACGCCTTGACACCGCGCTTCTACGAAGCTCTTATCTAAGTAGACCCCGACCACAAGAGCACATCCTCTGAGGTGCAGAAATTGAACATTGAATGCGAATCATGTGGAGGAGATGAGTGGATCGCCAAGATTTACGAATTGCGTGTCTGGGGAACATCGGTAATCTACAGCGCGCTCAAGTGCAAGAAGTGTGGGACCATATACCCGCTCTGCGAGCTCGGCCGCAACGTCAGCCGTGACTCTGTGGCAAGCATGATGAAATAGCACGCGGGCCTACTAATCCAGCAGGCCTCTGGGCCGCGAGGGCGGTGACTTGGCCTTCTTCACTCCGTAGACGCCTAGGACGACCAGCACCCCAAAGATGACCGTGACGACCATTCCGACCTGACTTACTGGCGAGCTTAGTCCCGGGGCCACCGCGAAGGGTCCTATGAGGTCGTCCGGAGAACTGGCTAGGAATTCTACCGTGCTGTTTCCATCGAAATACGACCCCCTGACAGCAATGGCGAAGTAGCAGTCAGGACTGTTGCTCACGCCCTCCAGCTCCACTTCAACGGTCAGATTGACGGCGTCAGTACCAGTGGCTGGCGAGCCGAGGACTACAGTCTCTGCTGCGATGGGTGAGTAGCCTGAGGAGGCTGTGTACCGATTGATGCTGAGAGTGACCTCCGTCACGTTGATAGAGAGAATGTCTTCAACAGCGGGAGTCACGTAGAGCGAGAGTGACACCACCTCATCGAACGGTGCACTCCACATGTCGGGACCTGAAACCGTTGCCTCAACTGTTATGCCACTGTCCGTAAAGGTCGCTGGGCCGTACTGTTTCGCAACAACAGGCGATGCGAGAATCAAAAGACAGAGTAGCGCTATAACAGGGGTCCTCATTACGCCACGCTCGGTGTGGAAGTGTGCATCGGTGCTATTATGTATGACTGAACACGTACTTAGAGCGAGATCGTGCCATGTGACAACATGCCGGGAAGGGCACATCACCGCTGTGGGCAGGACCACTCTCAAGCAGCAGTATGACTCGACTTGAGGCCAGAACCGACGTAGCGGAAGAGGATTGTCATGAGCAAACAGATGGAGAATCGCACAGACCGCCAAGACTTTCGGCGCGGCGTGGTGTTCCTAGACTGCGACGACGAAACGGGAGATACTAATGCTTGGATCGTCTTCGAGGAGCAACAGAGTACTGACAGAATGCATGTGGGACTCATTTGCTTGGAGCGATGGGGCAAGCTCCAAAGACGATTCTATCCTTGTATCGTCGCGCTGGACGAGTTTGCTCAGGAGGCTACACGCGCCACTCTGGAAACGCCCAATCCATTTCTCTTGACACGTTACCACAACGGCCTCATGATGTGGGTACCGGATGACATCGATGCCGCACTGAACTCTGATGGCGCTGTAATGTGGCTACCATTCTCACACTTCTCGTTCGGACGACCAGCCGAGGGGCGCTTGTCACCCATAAGATGGATACGACTCTCAGCGCCAAGTCCCATGCCATCACCGCTCACCGACGCGGGCGTGGACACCTTTTCTGCAGACTTCATTGACCAGTGCATTGCAGCCGTTCACGCTCAAGAAGCACTCTCACGAGATGTGACTCGAGTACGCCCCTATCTCTCTGGAGAGGACGATGAGTTTGTAATTGCGTTCGTCTGTGTTGACACAGGTTCGGTAGTCGGAGAGTACAGGACAAAGGACACCCAAGACGCGGTGGCAGTATTGAGAGATCCCATCCAGCGCGGAGTACCATATCCTCTGGGAGGAGCTGCAGCCACTTGGGACCCGCTCACTGATGTCAATTACGGCGAGATCATCACTGTGCATGGGTCGGTGCCTCTTGACTTTCTCAGGCCACTTGTCAAGCGCAGTACCTCGCCTGTGTCCTACGCCATACCGTCTACTGCAGGAGAAATCGCTCTCTGGCGGACAGACCTTCCGGCAACAGTCACCGTGATCTGCGAAGAGATCGTATCCCCTGTGTCCAGAGCGCGTATTCATAGTTGGCGGGTTAGGGTTGAAGGACCCGTGGGGGTTCGACTCAGATCGTTGGAAAAGAAAACGCTCACAGTCAGCGAGATACTCGGCCTCATCGAGCAGTCCGTCCTCCCTGACGAAGAGCTTCACGCTCTGCATCCTCTTCGCGTTCGATTCGAGATTCCCCCGGGAACGCCCATCCCAAGGGCCTTTATCGAGAGCGAACATGTCCGCCGCCTACTCCAAGACGCCGATGTGCCGCTGCCCGACGAGTGGGACGAGTGGTGGGATGAGACCCGAGAGGGCGAACAGCCCGACGAGGAGCCTGACTGGGAGGAGCCTGACGACTGGGACGAGGGCGAATTCGAGGAGCCCGACTGGGACGCGGCCGACGAAGATTACTGATTTCGATGCGAGTCACACGAGGCCGTGACCTCATTGAGCCAAGCGAGAATCTCCGAGTACGCGCGCAGCCGGTTTGAAGTCTTCGCGATGCCATGGCCCTCATCTGCGAACCTCAGCAACCGGACCGGCACTCCGCGAGCTTTCACCTGCTCATAGATCTGGAGACTCTCGGAGAGCGGCACCCGCTCATCATTGTCGCCCTGAACGATGAAGAGCGGCGCTCTTATCTTGTCGACATGGTGGATTGGACTGATTCGCTCAAGCAGTTCTCGGTCTCTCTCAAGGCTTCCGTACTCGGCCTCGCGCAGCGACCTTCGCCATGCGGCCGTGTTCTCAAGAAATGTGACGAAGTTAGATATCCCAACGATATCTACGCCCGCGCACCAGAGGTCCGGATGTTCCGTCAGAGCCGAGAGTACCGCGAAGCCTCCGTAGCTGCCCCCGAACACAATCAGTCGTGATCCATCAATGTCGTCGTCGCTGTCCCGCAGGTGCAGGGCCAGATGCCGAATGTCCATGATCGAGTCCAACCGTCGGTCCACATCATCGAGTGTCATGTACCGTCGTCCATAGCCAGTACTGCCACGAATGTTCGGTGTGATGACCACGTAGCCAGCTGCCGCGAAGAACTGAACGACGGGATCGAACGAGGGCCTGGCCTGAGACTCAGGACCACCGTGGATCATGAGAATAGTGGGCCAGCCGTGCTCGGGTCGCTGCCCCTTCGGAATATACTTGAAGTACGGCACGCTCAGGCCGTCGAAGCTGTCGAAGCGATGGAGTGTTGCGTCTGAGAATCTTTCCTGACGAAGACCACTCATCCCGGGTACGGTGGCGGGCCACGACTCGTCACCGTTGACCTCAATTACCCAGATGGCGGCCGGAAAGGTGGGGCTGGAAAGGGTCACAGCCAAGAAACGTGCATCAGGTGACAGAGCCGAACCCCGACTGAAGGACCGGGCATCCCGGCGAACGAGCACGCCGCGCACGGGGAGGTCTACGCGCCGAAGCTCACTCACGCCGCGCCGGGAGAACTTCGCTCTGTAGAGGATCGAATAGCCCTCCTCGTTGAGAAAGAAGTACGTCCAAGGGTCGCCGGGTTGCCAGCTTGCCTCCTCAAATTCCCAGCCCATGGCATCCATCTCCGAGATAGGCTCAAAGTCACTTGAGAGCGACAGAAGGGCCAGCCTCTTGACGTCTGCCTGAAAGTCCGTGGCCACAAGTAGTGTTTCGTCATCCAAGAAACGAATCGCGTTCCAGCGGGCAGGCGTGCCACGCGTAAGTGTGGATGTGAGGTTGGTGATCTCGTCCCCGTCGTAGAAGAGGATCTCCTGCTCAGCATTCCCCAGATACTTTTCCATTGCAACGAGCGCTTCATCATCAGAAATCACAGTCGCAACTACCAGTCCCCTGTCAGGTCTGTAAATGAGTCGTGGTTGTTCCTCCGTGACAGGGTAAGGAAACTCGTACAGATCAAGCCGGGATCGCTCCTCAAGATTAGCCTGCATGAAGAACTTGTTGCGGCCCACAACGTTGATCCTGTGTTTTGCCCCCGAGTCGTGAGTCAGCCAAGTGAGAACTCCCTCTTCATCGATATGCCCGATTTGGAAGTTCTCGTTGCCTCCACGGTCGCTTGTGAAGATCAGGCCGCCATCGGGCAAGTATCGGGGGTTGGTGCATCGGTCATCTCCGGCAGTCATTCGATGAGGCCATAGCGTCTTCTCGTGTTCGATCCCCACCGTGAACACGTGAAATGATCCAGGCACATTCCAGGCAAATGCGATACGCTGACCAGAGGGGTGCCAAGTCGGGCCCCCGGTTGTTTCTATACTGAGATACCTGTTCAGCTCCTCCATGCTGAGGTTCATACTGTTGGGAGGTGAGGCGCACCCTTTCAGTGTTCCCAAGAGCGTAGCGTGTGCGTATCAGACTAGTATGAGACCGACTGTCTATGTGCCTCATCAGCCCAGATCTTCCTGTAGAAGTAGAAGTACTCGAAGAGCTCAGGGACATCGTTGCAATGGAGAATGACATGTGATGTAATGACATCCATCTTCATGTAGAGCGGAAGTTCCTCGAAGAGCCGAACATCGTATTTCTCTCCGTCTATTTGACGCCATATCATGCCCAAGAGTTCGGATCTCTCCTCCGCAGTCTCAGTTCCAGGTGCCACAACGCAGATGTCGATGTCACTTCGAGATGTTGCTTCACCCCTTGCCACATACCCGAACAGTAGAACAGCGATGACACGTGGGAGTTCCATGATGAACCGCGTTGCTTCTCTTATTTCATCGATTGAGCCTGAAGCCAACCTGTGATCATCTCCAGCGACTCCTCAAGACGGGGAAGCAGTTTCGTGGCACTCTGCACGAACGCTGCCATGTCGATACCGTTGTACATGTGGACGAGTCTGTTGCGCAGTCCGTTTGCCTCTCGCAGGGCCATAGACTGATTGACGTTAATCACACCGATATTCAACGCTTTCTCAATATTGCTGTAGCTATCAGTTGGTGGCACGGATGAGTCTTTCAGTATCATAGCAAGCAAGTCCATGATGGCCTCACAGACTTCCTGAAACGCTTTCGTGAGGGCAAGCTCAGTGTCTTGATATCGTCATCCTCGATGCCCTCAGCGAGCCACTTGCTTACGAGCGACATCCTGTCGCGTGCCCAGCTTGTCTTCGAGAGGTGACGCGCCGCACGATTGTTGTCTATGGCAAATCACATGCGGTCAGGTCTAGAATCAGATACAGTTCCTGTTGTATTTAACAATGGCGAATAACTCGATGTGAGCCGACAACAGTGAACAACAGTTGAATGCGTACGTACGTTGCTCTCCTGCGACAGGAGGAATATTGACGAGGTTATTCTTGGTGACTGTCAATAGGGGGAGCAACGCCGACACGCCCCATTTCTGTACTGACATGATCAGCTCGGCAGTCGTCATCCCCGGGTTGCTGTTTGTCTGGCTCAGCTTCCCTATTGGAAATTCCGTTGCCGCTCTTGGTGTTTCAGTCGTGATAGTCTATGTGTCGTTGAATCCTAGAAGGAGAGTCTTCGGCGGGCTTGTTGACACCGCGCCCCTAGGCCTTAGACAGGGAATCATTCGTCTGTATGAGTCAACGCCGGGAGCTACAAGGTGCGAGCGCGCGAGAGTCAGGGGGACTACCCAGGCCACGTTCGTGGTCATTGAGATTGCAGTGGACAACTCCGTTGATGTGGCCTCTGCCCCCGAGATTGCCAATGGGACTGAGGATGGCATCCGGAAGATTGCCCCAGGTGCAGATGTCGTGATCCGTATCGTGCTCGTATGAACAGGATCCTCTGGCAACGCCAGCAAGAGAACGCGGAATAGGACAAATGCCAAGCAGTACTTCAATCTGCTAGAAACGTTGCCCGCAGGCGGTGAAATGAACACACACCCGGAGCTTCACGGCCACGAGGCGCAGAAAGAGTAAATACCATTCGGGCCAATACGAAGAACAGACGCTTTCCCGTGACGTGAGCGGCGTACGTCTTGCCGCCGAGAAAGCCTCAGGGCCGTCACTCGGGGACTAGAAACGTTTCACGGATGCGCCATCAGAATGAGCACACAAACGAGCAAGTCTGTGCAACGAGCGAGATTGCTATTTGTTCTCCTTGTTGTGATCATCACGGCACAGAACGGAATCGCGAAACTCAACGAGGGTAGTCTTGCGTTCGCGATCACGTACCTTGCCGTTGCCTGCTTTGGAGTCGTGGTCGTCGTAATTGGCTTGGCGGGCAAATGGCCCGATGTCTTCGCTGCGATGCGCAGGCTTCACCCCAGGAGGTCAAGTGAGAGCGACACGGTATTTCGAGGGTGGGGGCCTGCCGCGTACGTTCCGCCGGCGGTATGCCCAGCTTGCGGGGTGGCACTGTCGGAGGAGTCTATCGAGTGGGTAGGGCCCCTCAAGGTGCGGTGTAGTCACTGCGGCACCGTGGCCGACGCGGTAAAGACCCGAGTTTCCTCTGGCTGATGAACCGTGAAGCGAGCGTGGCCTGTTGGCTGGTCCAGCACGGGCATTCAGCTTTGTTCGGTCCCAAGAGCTTATCAACAGCCGCGAACACGGCCGGGTCCGGTCATGTGACAATGGGAGGCATTGAATAGTGACACTGCCAGTCATCGTGGTCCACGGCGGCGCAGGTTCTTGGAAGGACGAGAAGATACCAATGGGAATCGAATTCGTCAAGAAGGCAGCCATTGCAGGTTTCGAGGTTCTTGAGAGAGGTGGGTCAGCCCTCGATGCCGCAGAGGTGTGTACCGCGTTCATGGAGAGTTGCGGAAAGCTCAATGCCGGAGTCGGAGCAGCGAGGAACTCAGACGGCATCCGTGAACTCGACGCCATGATCGTGGACGGTTCAACTCTTGATTTTGGCTCGGTTGCTGCTGTGGTGGGTGTCCACAACCCAATCTCGCTGGCAAGATACATCATGGAGAAGACTAAGCACAAGTTCTTCGCAGGAACAAATGCCCTCAGAGTCTACGCACAGATGTTGTCTGAAGAGTACAGGACCGAAAAGGCGCCCGGAATTCTCAACGTGAATGTGGAGAACATCGCACCTGAGACTGCTGACACGGTCGGCTGTGTGGTGGTTGACTCACAGGGACGCATCGCCGCAACGTCATCAACGGGAGGTGTCAGAAACAAGATGCCCGGGCGTGTTGGTGACTCCCCGGTGATGGGAGCCGGCGCATATGCCAATGATGTCTGTGGCGTGGCGGCCACGGGATACGGAGAGCACATCATGAGAGTCCTGCTGAGCAGGATGGTGTCACTCTATGTTGAGCAGGGTACCGATGTGCTGGATGCGTCGAAACGTGGAATTCAGCTGCTCGTTGAGAAGACGGGATCTGAGGCAGGCGTTGTCGCCGCGGACGTTCACGCAAACATCGGAGCAGCGACCAACGCAAAGGCCATGCCGACCGCCGTGATTAGGGGCTCGGTAGAGAACATCAGTGTCATGGCGCTCAAGGAGGACATAGAAACCCATTTCGAACAGAATCTTTAGCGACACATGGCTCAACGAACCAATGGTCTGCGTTTCAGCAGCCATGCACTGTGTCTGACATCATATCCATGTTCCCAGACGCGATTGGGAGGAGCCTGCGACGTGATACGCTCGGTCACTCCTCCCAACGGCACGGGCAAGTCAGTACTGCATCTCGGACGGGGCTACTGCTCGCGCTCCTTCAAGAGGAGCTGGATCAATGCCTCGTAATCGGAGTACGGTCTCAGACCCAAGATGCTCCGCGTAGGCCGACCGTTCTGAAAGACATGGACAATAGGTACGCTTTGGACTCGGAACTGAGCAGTAGTCCGAGGATTGCGGTCGATATCGATCTTGCCAAAGAAGACCTTGCCCGCATACTTCTTTGCGAGCTCGACCATGATCGGAGCCAGTGCCTTACACGGACCACACCATTCACCAAAGAAGTCGACAAGTGCAATCTTCGTCTTCTGGATAGTAGGCCAAAATGTGGCATCAGTGAGTACATTTACCTGACCATTTGCAAGGGGTTCTTCAACCTGCGGCTTGGGGGGCTGTCGTGCCCGCTCCATGAGCATCTGCATCTTTCTGCGCCTTATCGCTGCAAGCTCGTCATCCTCGGACATCTTTCTCCCTCTCGGTTGTGCGTTACGTGCGCACATCTGTTTTCTGTATTTGAACCCTTTGGTGTGGCCGCAGTCCTCGTTCTCTGACAGAGGTCAGCCGCTAAGAGGAACACGCTTGATCTTGGGAACCCCGTCAAATGCTTGATCATCGGACAAGACATCAGCCTTCAGACAGACAGCTGCACCAGCTACAAGACTATCAAAGTAGCTCAGGTGGTATCGTTCTTCGATAGATGCACTTAATGCTAACATTTCAGTTCCGATAGTATTTCGCTCTTGGACTCCGTATTGTCGAAGGATTTTTCGAACGGCGAGGATAGCCGTGCGGACATCAGGTACCACAACCCCCGTCGCCTTGAGCACCAACGAGAACTCCAAGATTGAAACATCTGGAACCACAATGTCACTGCGTGTTTCCAATATTGCCAATGCTTGAGGATGGTGCGAGTCGCGCGGCGCAAGTGCGAATAGGACCTCAGTGTCAGCCAGAAGCACTTTTCTTCAGCCACCTCTCCACGGCGGGTTCGTCGCTGTCTTCCCGGTACGGACGATCAATTATCAAGTCAAGGACCTTGAAAGGGTCACGTGGAAACGATTCGTTCATTTTTCGACTGCCGGGTGTTTCCCTCGCACTCGTTTTGGTCGTCAGGTCGTATGGAAATGGCTCAATCACTATTCGACCCTCCTACACGGTCACCAACACATCTTGTCCTTCCTCAAGTCCAAGCTCGGTCCTGACACTCTTTGGAATCACGATGGTGAAACGTTTTCCAATTCGACGTATTTCTGACAAGTCGCATCAGTCTTCTTTCCCGCGAATGTCAGATACACTTGTTGTCCGGCGTGAGGAAGCCGTATTGGACACGTTCCAAAACCTCATAAGCCATGGTCGTCGGTCCGGCTCGGGCGAAATATCAATGACGGTAGAAGAGATGAGATGGGATCTCTCGCAGATGGTTGAGGAGACGAATCCGGATGTCGTGAGAAGAGCTCTCGAAACGGCACTGGAGGATGTCAAGCAGTTCCGTGAGAAGTACTACGGGAAGATTGAGTCACTCGATGCCAGTGGTCTCAAAGAGCTGCTCGAAGAGAGTGACAGACTCAAGTTGAAGCACGAGAGCGTCTTCGACTATTGTCAGCTTCTGTATACTGCAAACGCGCTGGATGATACAGCCAAGCAGTTGTTTGATGCGGCTCGGAATGCCGAGATGAAAATGGGGCAAATGGTGGCGTTCCTAGAGATCGAACTCGGAAAGCTCCTCTCCAAGAAACCGGAGCTTGTCAACGACCCCATCTTGGTCGAATACAAGCACTTTCTGGAGCGAATAGTGAGAAGGATTCCACACATGCTCCCAGAACGCGAGGAGCAGCTGATTATAACAAAGGACCTGAACGGCATAGATGCGTGGTCGCGCCTACAGGGCGATTGGCTATCAACCCGGACGTTCGAGATTGAGATTGACGGCGAGAAGAAGGTGATGCCATACGGTGAAATCATCGGCCTCTATCAGCATCCTGACAGGGATGTCAGGAAGAGGGCCAACCAAGTCGTGTACGAGGGCCTTGGCAAGGATGAGATCATCTGGGCCAGTGCGATTCGTGCAGTATGCTCTGATCACGTTCAGATGTGTGAGTGGCGACAGTACAAGTCGCCAATGGAATCGAGCCTAATTGCCAATGATGTGGACCAAGAGACCATCGACAGCCTGATGCGTACCGTCGAGAAGAACGTCGACCTCTATCGTGAATACCTAAAGCTCAAGGCCAAGCTCATGAACCTACCAAAGCTTGGCAACTGGGACATCGTGGCTCCTCTTCCCAACGCCCCGGACATGGAATTCGACTGGGAGGAGGCCAGACGCGAGGTCGTCGAATCATACAGGTCGTTCGATGACGAGGTGGGCGCATGGGTCGAGGAGATGTTCGAAAGGCGGCATATCGACGGAGAGGTTCGGAAGGGCAAGCGGTCAGGAGCGTTCTGCGCGCCTTGGTTCTCGGGTAAGAGTGCATGGATTCTTCTCAGCTTCAATCGCAAACTTGGCGATGTCTACACCCTTGCTCATGAGAACGGTCATGCCGTGCATGACTACCTCATGTCTCGTAATCAGAAGCCATCGAATGCAGAGATAGGTGCATGCATCGCGGAGTGCGGCTCGATATTTGGCGAGTTGCTCCTCACCGAACGGCTGCTGGCAAAGGCCAAGACCAAGGAGGAGAAGCAGGCGGTTCTGGCAAACGTTCTCGACGAGTTCGGAATGGCCGCGTTTCAGGTCTCAGCCCGTGTCTTCTTCGAACAGAGTCTGTACGACACCATTCAGAAGGGCGGATTCCTCGACGGCGAAACCGTTGCCCGACTCTGGTGCGAAGCGAGGGACAAGATCTATGGCGAGGCGGTCGAGTGGCTTGATGTGATGAAATGGGAGTGGACCATGAAACCACACTATTACATGCCACGTTTCAGGTTCTACAACTATCCCTACGTCTTTGCTCAGCTCTTCGTCTTTGCACTGTATAGACTATACAAGGAACAGGGCAAGGAATTCGTGCCCAAATTCAAGGCGCTGCTCGCAGCAGGATCCAGCAAGGCACCGCGTGAACTTGCCGCTGAACTCGGGTTTGACATCGCTTCAGAAGAATTCTGGCAAAAGGGGATGGATCAAGCCCGCGAGTTCGTGGAGATACTTCGGCAGACCATGTAGATGGTTGATGCCCGGGGGGCCACCCCACCGGGCACCAGAATAGTACTATTGTTTGGGGGCCGAATGCTCTCCGTTGCCCGTGGCACCCGAAACGAAGTCGCTACCCCTGCCGCTATGCGGGGAGGGGTCTGTGTTGTGAAGAAACTCCTCCACAGGGCGGGTGGACGCGGCAGGGATAGTGAGAATGACCCGCAGCCCCATCCTGGGCTCCGACTCGATTCGGTCCGACATCGTCACGGAGCCACCGAGCCGTGATAGTATCTCCTGAGCCTGATGCAGGCCGATTCCACGAAGCCTGCGGTTGGGGTCCAAGACTGTCGCTTTCATCTTGTCAGACAGACCCGAGCCGTTGTCCGTCACCGTCACTAGGTACTCACCGTTCGTCAGGGTTACGTCGACACCGACCCATCGCTGTATCTTGGGATTGTGAACCACCGCGTTATCCAGAATCAGGTCCAGAGCCTCCGCGAGGCTCGGGTCGACGAGAACGTCTGAAACCTCAGATCGAAGGCTAAGTCCCACTATCACATCCGGGTACCGTTTGCCGAGATTCTGCACTGCGTCCTCCAGCAAATGACGAAGAATCACCCAAGGCTTCACAACGCCATGATGTGCGCCCACGATTCGGGACTTGTCAATGAGGGACTTGGTTGCCAGTGCAGCATCCTCCACGATGGACACAAGGCTGTTCAGGCTGTCAAGGTCGTGGGGCCCAATCTTCATCAGTTCCACGGCGGAGAGGAGTGCCTGCAATCGGTTGCGTATGTCATGCTTCATGACGTCAACGTACAACTTCGCCTGCCTCAGGGCGGATTCAAGATTCCTCTCCACGTGCCTCAGGCGTGTGACATCCTGCAGAGTCACAACGAGAAGATGATGTAATCCTGCAGCAGACTCAATTGGGGTGATGCGCACAATCTCATGACGCACGTGACCCCCTTTGTCTACGACCGTGCGCTCCACTGTCGTCTGGTGACCAGACTTTTTCGCCTCAAGCAGAACACAATCCCTATCGCTACATGGTCTAATGATGTCGTCAACGATGTGCGGACAGAAAGGGCCACGCCTGTCGTAGTAGGTAGTCTGGGCTTCGCGGTTCATCACGAGAATCTTCATTCGACGCGCGTCCACAACCACGACCGGCACTGTGAGAGCATTGAGGATAGCCCTTGCCAACCCCATCGTGACCGTGCGGCTGTCGTGCTCTCCTCTCCCGGATACTCCGGTATCGCGCTCGCCTCTTTGCAGGAAGAGCGACTTCAGTCGCCCAATGAAACTGCGCCGTCTGTCCGTTGTCACCTTTTGCCTCCAACCCTTCAGTTCTGAGATCACTCCCGTTACGAGATTTTCAATTATGACCTCACCCGTCCGCCGCTGGATTCGTGATTGTTGCAGAGTGGTGACCAGCCGCACCGTTGCGACCGGTCGTTTAGTGTTGTGTGTGTGCTATGTTCTCTAGGGCTGAATCTTCGCCTATGTGAGCTTGAAGCTTCCACTGGATTTCGTCTGCCGCCTTTCCCAGCAGCCGTTCGACATTCCCTCTTCGAAGAGACCTGTGCCTGAGATAAGCAAACCTCCCCCGCGGCCTATGTACCACCACGGAGAGCTGAAACATCTTGTTGCGTACTAAGAAGCCACGGGAATGAATCTCAAAGTCATCCGATACAACTGTGACTGTTGTGTTTCCCGAGCCCCCCAGGCTGGACAGGACCCTCTTCGCAGTATGAGCCATCAATGACGCCATTGCAGCAAACGCGTTTGTTGGTACATCGGCAACGAGCCTCTCAGCGATTATCAGCCCCCGTTCATCGGTCAACAGGAAGCTCCCGTTGTCACGCAGAGGCCGACTCACGCTCTCCAGAACATCCATGATCTCTCGCGCTATTCCGACGCTCATCTTCTTGCAACCTCCTGTGGAGCCGCACTGCGTACGGAGAACCGTGTGTCATGCTGCAGGATGCAGGCTGGCGCATGGACCGGCACACCCGGTCCCCCCCGAGTACATGCTTTCTTCAGGGACCACATTCTGTTATCCCACATGCATGGCTCGTGGCGCGGAGGAAATGTGTGTGTCTGAATCATGTGTCTGCATCCGCTGCTCTATCGCCAATAAGAGGTGGGTGAGAGCATTCTCAGCAGACGCAAAGTCTTTCGCAGTCATTCCTGTCGCGCGATCCACGCCGAGCCATGTCGCGACATCCCCTGGCGAGGCGGCACTGGAACGATCCTGTTTGTTCGCCACCACGTGGATTGGAATAGCATCAAATGAGCTCTTTGTTTCCGCCAGCATTGCTAGCGCCTCACCAATCATGCTAGGGTCAGACGAGTCGACCAACACGAGCACCCCGTCGGTGTTTGCTCGCATCGCGTCACGGACTGTCTTGAAATGAAGCTGGCCGGGCACGCCCCGCAGCTCAATCTCATTCTCAATCCAGCCCTCGTACTCGCTGCGCTCCTTGTGATACACATTCTTGGGGATGATCAGGCCGGAATGATGAGGTTCGCGCCTCACCCACATCACGCGTCCAAGGTCAAACGCCGTAGTCGTTGTGCTCTTCTCCCCGTGGAACTCCCTCTTCATCTCGCGCTCAATCGATATCGCACTCTCGTCGAGCGTGTGGATGAAAGTGGTCTTTCCAGCCTGAAAGGGACCCGTGATGTAGACCTTGTAATCGTAGGTCCTGATTCTTCGCAAGCCAACTCCTCCGCACACAGCACGGGCAGCGAGGCACCCGCCCATTCCGGACTAGGCGCCCCTACAGTATTGCCTTGATGTCCTCCGTCACTTTGTCGAGCTCGAAGTCGATCATGCCAATCTTCGCCTCAGCCGGCGCTGTTGCTATCAACGACACCTTGTCCAGACTTCTCACAAGGACTATCTTAGAAACGCCCTCGATGACTATGTTCTTCGGTGGTCCCGCCTCAAGTGTGATACCGACACGGGTACCAATCGCCGTCAGAGCCGCGGCCATTGCGGCAATCGCCTTCTCGTCGACATCCGTGTGGAGCGCCGTAGCCATCAGTTGTCCTTTGCTGCTGACCAGCGCTGCACCATCAATCTCACTGCTCGCCTCAAGTGACTTGAGGAGCTCAGTCAACTTCTTTGTCTTCGCACTCATTCTAACTATTACCTCCTTGAATCATGCTGGTTCGTAGAATTCACACGTATCCTCCTGCGAACCAGTGACATACACATTCTTCTTCTTGCACCAGGTCTGACCCATGGGGTTTGTTTCCCCAGCGTGAATGCAGTTACACCGATCCGCCATTGCCCATCACTCCATTGTCAGCTTGAACTTGCAGGTGTTACTCCCTGCGTCCCAACTGTAGTCTGACACGGTCATCACTTTGCCTGTTGACTTCAACATGGAGGCCGACAGAATTGACATCCATGCACAGACGGGTATTGCATCAGGGTGACTGGCCTTGGTGAGACTGACCACCGTGTTCATGACACAGTCCTTGAGAGTCACCGTGACCTCAGTGTCGCTCACGTCGGGGAACTCCACCTTACCCACGGCGCCCAGCTTGTTCATGGTCTCCAAGAACGACTGGGTCAGCTCCTCAGGCGTAGACCCCTCGATTTTTAGACCTGAGTGGACGAGCATCTGGATAATATCGTCCGCGGCATACTCGTCAGCCACTTGCGTGTTGATCAACTCGCCGCTCAGTCCCATCCTGTAAATCGATCGCGTCAGGGCCGCAATCGTGAAGTTTGACACGTCTAGTAGCTCTTTATATTCCATTCTTTCTTTTACCTCCGGGCCAAATCCCCGGATCTCCACCGAGGTGGAGAAGCATTGGCCCAATAGCACTCGATTTGGATAATACATAAGGATACGGTGGCCCACCGTTGTGAAGTATCACCATTGCTTAGTCCCGCCGGACAACAGCATTGCTATGCTGCAATGCTGTGCATAGTCGTCGATTTTTTGGAAGTGGTGTTTTTCGAAAGGTCTGTGCCCTCGAGTGTGTGATTATCAGGCCGCTATATCAAGCAACCCAAGGTCACGCGGCCCGTTTCTATGCGGAGTCCTCTTGCCGCCGTGCGGCACAGAGGGCCCCACCGGCTCACACGTTCCAGCTTCTCATCTGTTCCCGATGACCACAGAGCCGAGAGAACGTAGCAAGTCAATCGTGGTGCTCGCAGGTGAAGAGCCATCAAGACGACAAGCCATAGCGAAGCAGGTGGAAGAAGGCGTTGAGTCCAGAATGATGGCGTAGGAACTCCTGAACTCGCTCATCCGCTTGGCAACTGCGCGTCCCACCATATTGTGAAGTATAGAAACGCTTGAAACGAGCCACTCGACCACACTGTCTGACGAGGAAAGATCCACCCGCCTCCTCTCATCCCTACGAGGCCACACCTGAACACCCTCTTCCATAATGTTTTCTGATGCCCACAGAAAGAGCGGCTCTATGAATCGCTCCGCGTCATGGAATCGGCCCACGAAAACAATGTCATCACCAAGGCTGCGGGTGATCACTGCCACCGTACTCCCGGTAGTCGAGTCGTGATTCAAGGGGTTTCCAAAGGCACTCACAGCATGGGCCACAAAGCTCATGAGGTGCCTAGACAGTGAAACCTCATGGAACTTGTCACCCGCAACGGCGCCGGGAGCAGCACGAATGACAAGCAGTTTCTTTGACTCGGCCTCTATGACCCGAGATATAACCATAGGGAAAGTATGATGGGCAGATGTCACGAACCACAGTACGAGCGCAGGCGTTTCATCAAGCTGGGGCCTCCACGGAATGTCCGTGGCCCTAGACCAGCCCATGACGCTGAGGAAGGGGTTTTCCGCCCATGTCGCGTTGGACCGTTCCTGCAACCGCTCGGCCCAAGCCACAAATTCCCTATTTACAAAGACCGTGCTCTCAGACTCCATGTCGATGATTGCCAAACTCCCAGGGTGTGCGTTCAATAGAGCCCGGAAGATTTTGCCTATCTCCGACGAGTCACGAATAGTCCGGCTGCGCACCTCAAGACCATTCCTGACGATCAGACCCAGTCCCCGACGCCCATCGCCAAGGGTGATGGGGCGCACCATAGTCATGACCTTGGTGTAACCATCAGGTGTCAGGATATCAAGTGCAAGGGCAAAAGGAATCCGCCTACCTTTCTTGTGGTTGAGGATGCCCTCCACCGTACGCCATTTGTCACCAGCAACAATATCGCGAAGATGCCTACCCCGCAAGACCATTTCCCCGCACCCCACAAGCCTCTGGAAAGCAATGTTGGCCTTGAGGACCTCATAGTTCTCGTCAGCCACGAGCATAGGTTCGGTGAACACGTCAATGAGCCGTGTGGTCTTTATGCGCTTGGCTGGAAAGTACAGCTTCGCTGACGACACCCTCCTGAAAACAACATCTCCGGTCACCTCTAGGGTGCGCAGGTACTTTGCAGTTGTGTTCCGGCTCATTTTCAGGTTGTTGGAAATCTCGCTTATGGTCATGCCCGTTGGGCTCGCCGACAACAGCTCCAGGATTCTTGACTCCAGACTAGGACCGTATTGCAATTCGGTCGGTCACCTCTGTCCTCACGGGGGGGGCGGCGCTCCCGGCTCCGCTATCGGGGGGCAGTCTTTTGCCTCAGCTGGCCGTCCGCAACATTGACAGTCGAGCTCTGGGTAGGACCAAGCGAATCTTAGTCATGTGCTTATTTTAATCTTGAGCCCCGGCGACCGGGGGAGCCCCCAGTATCTCACCTCGGAGAGACCAAATCACTTGTCCTCCAGCTCCGGCCCGAATATCTGCCGGGCCGTAGTCTGCTCTGTTTCCCAAGGCGGCACGCGAGTCAGGAGAGGACTAGACGGGGTGTCATGATTGTCGTCGTATATCAGCGCCGACAAGGACCGTAGAACCGGGTCTATAATCGGAGGAAATCTTTCCTGAGCGATTTTTCCCACAAGAGCAAAGGGAATGAAGTCATCACGCGGGTCATCAACAACAATTAGGGTGGATTGAATCCTGTCGACAGCGCGTGAAGCCAACCTTGCCGCTCTGGGACCCAGACCCTGACAGGCCGCGACTAGCCACGCGCCGCATCTGGATCGATCATCACAAGGAATGGGGGCCGACTTGGTGTCAGTACAGTAAGAGGCCGGGGCATTTCCGCCGGACAGCCGTTCTCCTGCCCATAGACATGTCACGGAGAGGGCATTGTCATCCATCCGGAGATACCCTATGATCACCATGTCCGCACTCACGTAAGATGGGACCACGTTCATGAAATGCATCCTGCGCTTAGCTTCGGATACAGGCCCCACGAACGTTCCCACGGCCTCAGCAATCGTACGGAAGGTGTTAGCCAAGAGAGATTTGACGCGGTCTACCTGAACATCCTGCCCTCTGGGCGTACCGCGAATCACAAGAAGCCTTCCGATTATGGTTTCGACAATACGGGTTCTGACTGCATCAACGGTTGCCCGCCCCGAAGCCATGATTTTCAGAGATAACGGCAGCACCTGTTTCAAATCGCATGATACGTCGAAGGACCAGCTATCACCTGCTCGGCGGACGATGCTGAATCTCTCGCCGCGCAGCCCACTGTCCGCAATTATCTTGTTGCATCTCCTACTATTGAGAAGGACATCTCCTGTTTCGGGGTCAGCAACAACCATACAATCTGGGTGGGTATCAAGTATTCCGTTTGCCACTTCAACTGGGTCATCATCAAAGAGGGATGTGGATAGACCCATGTTCTTGCAGCGGACGATGATACAATACCCCTCGGTACCATCGTCCAAGATGATCTGCTGGATGAGACCAACTACCCTGCGGGGACCGTCGTGGGTCAGGATTGATAGTTCCAACGATGTGCCGCCTCCCCGAGCTGAGCCATCCCGAATGACAGAAGACACCTTATTCCAGCTTGGGTTGGCCAATATTTGCCGTAACTTCTTTCTGCGAAGCTCCTCTTCAGACAGCCCGAACATCCTCTGAAATGCATCATTTGCCCTTGTGAGCGACATGTGTCGGTCTACAACAAGCATTGGTTGTTCAATCACATCTATGAGCCGCGTCGTCTTCTTACCGGTGGATGGAAAGTACAGCTTGGCAGATGACACTCTTTTGAATACAACGTCGCCGGTCGCTGCGAGGGTGTGAAGGTACTTCGCTGCGGTGTTTCTGCTCACCTGTACACTACGCGCAACGTCACTGATGGTCATTCCGGTGGCGCTTTGGCTGAGCGTTTCTATTATCCTTTGGACCAACTGCCGATCATACTCCAAGCCAATCATCTCCCTACAAACTGCGGGGCGTGCTTGCAGCAGGTAGCATTCGGTTTCTGTCAATCGACCTTATTACACAATCTGGCTCGTATCTTCCGATGCCGCGGCTTCGCAGTGATTGCATATTAAGTGATAACATACGGGCATAATCAGGTGCGACTCATGTTGCAAATGACGGTATTGTTGACGAGCATGCATATGGCACATGGCGGCAGTGACAACGTCACTGTTTTCTGGCCCCATGGTCGGCTCCCGCACTCTCCCAGAAACCTTCGATGACCTTCTCAGCCCCGCCTGCCACCACGCGTTCCAGCAGCTCGGCATCGAATTGTGATAGACCGACCTGCTGTGAGAGAGCTGCCCTGACGCTGAGGTCGCTAAGGTCCTCCACTCCTCGCTCAATTAGAGCTACTAGGGCATTGAGAGGCTGAATGTGGTGCCATGGTTCGTGCAGAACGTAGTACCTCACAAAAACAAGATCGAGTAGTGCCTGAAGAACAGAATGGTTGAATCTCGATTCCCAAGGAGGCCTATGACGAATTGTCCGGTCTCGGACACCCTCCTCTCCACATAACTGATGAGCACGAATAAGGACGTCTACTGGAAGCTCGGAACGAATGGGGCGACCAAAGCGGTCGTTGTTTTGATAGATGCGTGCGAGCACGTTCTCAAGGTCGGGAAACCGGGACCGAATCACTCTCATGAAATAGGCCTTCTGGCGACCGGGCTTCAATGTGAGCCCACCGAACTGAATGAACTCGCCGCCCGCTCTCTTCGTCTCGCGAATGAGGGCCCGCATGTTATCATCAGTTGTGCCAATAACGGGAATAGTGGGTATTGCTATGACACCACCATGAAGACCGTTTTTTCTAATCTCTTTCAGCGCCTCGAACCGCTCCCACGTGGCCGGCGACTTTGGCTCGAACACCCTCTTCGTATCCTCATCGTACAGTGTTATCGTGAAACAGACGTTCGCGAACGACTCCCGGTGAATCTCCTTGAGAAGGTCAAGGTCACGTAGCACCAGCGTGGACTTCGTCAAGACAAACACGGGAAGCCTGAAGTCCAATAGGACCTCCAATAGATCGCGTGTTATTCCAAACTTCGCCTCGGCTGGCTGATAGGCGTCCGAAACACCCCCGCTCACCCCGATGACCAGTCCACGCCTGCTCCTCAGGGTGTCCTCTATCGACTCTCCCAGAAAACTGAGCAGGCTCTCATCACGAAGCTGACTGAAACGAGGGAGACCGGCCGCAGATAGCTCTCTCTCAAGAACGGCTGGGGCGTTGACCTTTGCTCGAATACATGTGTGGAAGTCCTCGATGTGGTAGTCTTCTGACATTCCATCGCAGTACACACATCCAAACTCGCAGCCGCGATAGGCATTGAGGGACCTGTTTACGTGGAACCAGCAGTCACCAAATTGGGCCTTGGAGAGAAGTGACTTTGCAATTGTCGTTTCGTAGCGCATCGTGTCCGTGCTGGCATTGGGCCCTCGCACTATATCGGTCTGTCGCAGACAAATGGAAAGAGGGGGAGCGAGGGGCGAAACAGCCGCCTCGCTCAATACCGCTCCCACTGTCGCACGTACGACTATGTGGTCACAATGCCCGCCTTGCTCTCGCCCATCTTTGGCTGGCGCACCCTAGTGAGAATGAGAAGCGCAACCAAGAAGAATGCGAGAATGGAGAGCATCGCGGTCTTGTGCGCAACAACGCTGTCAGCACCACCCATCAGCAGCAAGACCGAGCCGTACACAAATGGGCCAAGTATCGCAGCGAACTTGCCTGTCAGAGCATAGAAACCGTACATCTCGCTCTTCTTCTCTTCGGGTATGAATTGTCCATACATGCTTCGAGCAGTGCTCTGAGAGGACCCCATGCCCACGCCGGCCATGAGCCCGACAATCCACCAGATAATCACGTCTGTACCTACATAGGCCAGTGCAAGAGCAGCCACCCATATCACAAGCGTAATCATCAGCGTTCGCTTTGTCCCAATCTTGTCCGCCACGACGCCGAAGACGAATGCGCCGGGGATTGCTGCAAGCTGGGTGACCGCGAAGAAGATCAATATGTCGACATCACCAAACGCGTAGGCCTTCTCTGCGAACAGCGATGCGTAATAGATGACGGTGGTGATGGCATCGCTGAACAGGAAGTATGCGACCAAGAAGAGTGGGAGCCCCTGGTAATACTTGATCTCCTTCAGAGTACGACGCACACGAACAAAACCAATCTTCCACAGGGGAATACCTTCTTCTTCGGGCTTCCGGGCAGGCGGTCGGTTCTTCAACCATGCAATGCTCGGGATTGCAAACACTAGAAAGAACAACGCGCTCAGGAGGAAAGGTAGCGTTGGTTGGGTTGGAAACATGAACAGGCTCGCTATGGCGATTATGATGGTCAGCATCGCGCCGACGTAGCCGGCAGCATACCCGTTCCCTCCAATCTTGCCTATGTTCTCCTCCGTGGAAATCTCAGGAAGCCACGCGTTGTAGAACGGCAAGGCACCCTGGAAACCAATATTCGCGATGACAAACAGGATGAATGCCCAGACCCACATGTCCACTCCGAGGAATGATGGAATGTCATCGCGCAGGAAGTACAATAGCGCATTGAACACTATGCATAGGCCCGTGTAGAAGATGAGAAACTTCTTCTTGGAGCCAGAGAAGTCCGCCACTGCGCCCAGGACAGGCGCACTGATAGCTATTACGATCATAGTGATGGAACCGGCATAGCCCCACAGGGCGTCACCGAGGTTTGCGCTTCCTGTCCCAACCTCCACAAGATAGGAAAAGTAGCGTGGGAATAACACGGTCACGATGAGGACCGTGAAGCTTGTGTTGGCGAAGTCGAACATGTACCACGCAAACCTCTCTCTTCGGTCGCTGGGTATCTTCTGTGTCGATTCTAGTCCCATAGCCTCTCTACTCCGTAGTCTTGAAACACCAACACACGCAGCTTCGGCTGCATATATTCTTCTTGGCCATATGTTGCTTGCTGATACTGGCCTCCCAAGAGGGTACGTCGGTTGTTTCATCCGAGGATTATTAAAAAGGCATCAACGGGCCATCCCGCCAGTGATACTGATGGAGAGCGAACAGATTCGCACCTGGCTTGAACTGATGCGCCTCCCGTACGAGTACGACGAGGAAACTCGAACCTACGTGACGACGTACGACATCGAGGGTCGTTCTGTACGGGTTCTGATCTCTCCCAACAAGCCCGAATGGATTAAGGTGAGAGTTCGACTAGGTAGGATCGACAAAATACCCGAAGAAAACCAGTTGTCTGTGCTCCGAGAGATGCTTGTGCAGAACTTCGAGCTCGACGATGTCACATTCAGCATGGACGACAATGGTGTGCTGTACTCCGAGAACGACATCCCGAGAAGCTCGAACCTTGAGAACTTCCATTCGGAGATGACTGCTGTCGTTCTAGGATCTCTCACATTTGTCCGTGAGATTGGCCCCAAGTACGGCCTCGACGAAAAAGACCTGTTCGAGTAGCTCCAGCACACACACCCAAACTGCTTCAGCGCAACGACGAGCTAACCCACTCGATTATTGCCTCATTTACCTCATGGGGTCGCTCAAGCATGACGCTGTGACCAGCTCCCTCAATGACCTTCAGAATGGACTCATGAATCTGACCGTTGAGGTACGCGGCGTATTTGACCGGGGTCATTACATCCTCCGATCCCACAATCACCAGCGTCGGAACGCGGATGTTCTTGACCTGGTCCATGATGTCGAACTCGTTGCACACAACAAAGTCGCGTCGTATTATCTCTGGGGGACACTTCCTCACCTCTGCCTTCGAGGCGCTAATCAACTCTTTAGATGCACCCTCTGCGAACATGTATTTGCCCACCGCCTCCACGTACCCGTCGAAATCATTGTCGAGAAGGTCGAAGATAAACTGCGCAACCCGAAGCCTTGCACCAGTACTGATCAGAATCAGACCGGAGATTCTGTCGGGCATCTCCAAAGCGTATAGTTGAGCCAGAGCCCCGCCCATCGAGTGGCCAGCCAATACAGGCTCGTGAAGACCCTCAACCACACTCGCTATGTCCTCGAGATACGATGCGGTGACATCATCGGGGTTACGGTCAGGCGTCCGTCCGTGCCCGTTCAGGTCGATGGCAACAACGTGAAAGCTACGTGCAAGCCCACGCAGCTGCATGAACCATGTGGCGGAGGAACCTCCAGCTCCATGCACCATGACTATGCTTGGGCTGTTTCCTCTACCCGCTTCTTCGAAATGAACGCTCATCTTCGGTCAGCACGTCTGGAAGGTATCATCTCTTTTCCAAGTTGCGGTCAAGACTGTTTCTATCGCGTGACGTCAGCTATGCTTAAATCGGAAACACAACCGATTGGGCGTGCCTTGAAGCCGATACACAATCGTACTCCCCTAATGCTATGCATCATTGGCGGTTCTCTAATGCTTCTCTCCGGCGCAAGCGGTGCCGTCGGAATCGTTGGTGACATAACCGATGATCTCCAGCACCTCTTTGGAGAAGAGTTCGTAGTGACTCTGAGCATTCTCATGGGCATCCTAGGCATGCTGATGATGATATGCGGCGCAGGGGTCATCGTTGCAGGCGTTGTCCTCACAAGCAGAAGGGTCGAGGTAGGAAGAAACATCATTCTGGTTGCCGTCGGCACCGGAGTGCTGGGGCTTACTATCAGCCTGTTCTTGGCTGCGGTATCGGGCAACCTTGCAATAGACTGGCGGACTCAGATAACCCAGTCTCTTGGATGGGTCGGAGCGATTCTGGCCATCGGGGCTAGAATCATCGCACAACAGATGCCTGTGTCGGTCTCTGAATGAGAGGACTGATCACACATGGACGCGGCAAGACTCAATCAGGCCCTACGACCGCTCCTTCTTCTCACATGGGCCATTCTATGGCTGCTGTACTGGCTGACAGGACGGGATACGATAACGGGAATTGGGCTTCTTGCCGCTGGCGTCATCATCAGTGTCATACTCATAGGACTGAGCCTACGACTGTGGTCAAGACAGCCGTTCGAGCTCGCCGAGGGCTCGTGAAACCTACACATCAAACACAGACACCGAGGCCTCAAGATTCTTGGCGGCCTGGATGCATTCCCGGAGTATGCCAGCCTTGTCCTTGTCCATCGGGGCAAAGCATGTCACGAACCACACGCCCTTGCCTGTTCCAACTATCAGGCTCACAGCGCCCTCCGGGTTGATGGCCACAAAGCCGTTCTTCTCAGCCAGAGCAGTAAGAAAGGCAATCTGTTTAACCTCGAATGACTGCTGGCTGTGGGTCCACGCACGGATTATGGCAAGCACATCCTCCGAGGTCAGCTGCATGTTCTCTGTGCTGTAGACGACCCTCCCCTCGTAGTCGAATACGCACGCGCCAATGATTCCAGGGTAGTTGCTCATCGCGATATCGACGGTCCTCTTGATTCGCATGACCATGGATACGTCCCTACGAGAGAAGCCCCTGTCAGAGTAGATATACTAAACGCGTACGAACTGGTCAATCACCATACGCCAATGCGACTACAGTCCTACTGCAGTGAAGACAACGCAGAGGCCAAGAGGACGAGCCTGTGATGCAGCTCATCATTGCTGACCCATGTCTGAAGTCGACCGTTGTGAACATGCATGCCGTGCCTCAAAGCTATGTCCTGAAGGCTGTCGCTGTCAAGAGGAGAGGACTCGATTCGGTACAGGAACCACTCACCTGAACCCGGGCTACGAATCCTGCATGCGACTTCTATGAACCTGTTCGCCCCCAAGAAGACCCTGAACTTCTTCCCGATGTATTGTCTCATCTTGACTCTCCTCCCGAAGATTCCCTGCAGTACCCCGACCGTGTAGTCGACAGCTGGCTTCGGAAGGAAGGCCCATGTCCAAAACGCATAGAAGAACACCATGAGTGAGATGGCAAGGATAAACCCGACTGTATTGAACGAATACACCACCTCGAACCCCTCGACCCAGCCCTGGGGCAGAGAGGCGGGCGGCTCGCCACCCAGCTTCAGTATCGGGGCGTGGTAGAACACGTAGGAGGTCGCTGCGAATGCCACAAGGAGGGCTGCCAGAGCAATCCTCTGCCGGTCCTGATAGAGCGCCCTAGCGCGCCTGAGCATCCTGTCCATCTATTGTTCCTCCAGTGCTCTTGTATACACCTTCCTCGCGTCATGCCCGAACTCCTTGCACATCTCAACGAGAACCCGCAGCAGAGGATGCTCGTTGTTAATCCTGATTGCGTAGAGTTTCGGGGTGAGTTGATCTATCAGTATCATGTTGTCTTCCTGAAGCTGTGAGAGGACACCCCTGTACAGGCTTCTCGACTTCCCGCTGTATCCAATGAGCCGACTCAGCTGAACACCGCTCACGCTCTTGGGGTAGACGTGAGCCAATGCCATGATGATCGCTCGCCGTGTGTCGCTAAGCGACGACATGAGCTGAATCAGTTCGTACACTGTGCGTCGCGTGTCCTTGCTCATGTATTCGTCCAGCCTACTATCTAGATTCTTGTGTTCAGCCTCGCACATGCTCGATTGGCTCTCGGATTCGCGCTGAGACTGAAGGGTCATTCTGGGCCCTCGACACTGTGTTCACTCAAACTTATTTCATTGTATCGAATCCTTCGTGCCGAGCATCGACGAAATGTTTCGATATTCCGACCACAGACACCATACATAGAGTTAATAACCGTAGAAGCGACAATTCTTCGGAGGAAGAGGCACAAGAGGAGGTATCCACAATAAGCGCCTTTGGAAGTAAATACTTTGGTTGGCTCGCGGCCCTGTTGATAGTACTTGCTGGCAGCTGGTACTTGTTGCCCATCGGCTACGAAACCCTCATACTATGGCTTGCACCACAACTCGGCAACTACGTCAGACCCGCTATGGTCATGATCAATGCTCTGCTTGTTAATCCCCTCAACAACCTGACAATGCTCGCTGTCTGGGCGGGCGCAGGTCTAGTCGGTGGTATGATTGCCGGCACTAAGAAGGGGGCATTCGTCGTCGGTTTCGTCACATGGTTCAGCTGTGTGGCAATCTTCGGGTTTAGCATCTGGCAGATGTATCAGACAGGCATTGATCTGGGAACCTTGCCTCCATTGCCACAGGGATCGTCCATTCTGGATGTGTTGACGATTCCACTCGTACAGAGTGCGATTCAGGACCTCATTCCCCTGGCAATGGGAGGAGCAGATGGGTCTAGCATAGATCCGATAGACATCATCACGCCGTTCTTGGTATACCTTGCAGTACCGATTATCACAGTGATTGTCACGGGAATAGTCGGCGCCACCATCAGACCAAAGGAGGAATTCTAGATGAACGTCAGATACAAGCACGCGTTTGCGTTTGCTCTCCTCGCATTCTTGGCGATTGCACCGGTGCTCGTTGCGGCCTATCCGGTCCGCACATTGAGCCCGGCCCAAGACGAGGATATTATGAACACCCTGCTGGAAAAGGGTGCAGAGGCCCTGTTTGCGAACATCGACGAAGAGGGAGTCCCAATGGTCGTCTACGGACGACTTGGTATCCCCACATCGGTGATTGACTTCCAAAACCCAATGTTCGATGATTGCCTTGCCCTAGCGGTCGTGTCGACCCACGGCGAGATACTTGAGCGGCTCATGACCATGCTCGGCATAAACATGACTGGCGACGACGGTTTCTCACCTATGGGACCCTTCACTGCAGCCCAGTTTGGTGATTCTGACGAACCACCTGACCTGATCTCGTTGATTGGCACTGAGGCCCGCATTCTTGCAGCTGCGTACCTGAATGTGGATGCAGGCACCTCACGCCAGAGAATGGGGCAGGTCCTTGCACAGCTGACCTCCGCCTTTGGCTACCAGTTCTCTGAGCTCTACACACTGAGGATTGACCAGAACACCTTCCCGCCCGAGGCCAACGTTACTCTCCCGTTTGACTCCCTCGACATCTACCTCTACAATGTCCTGAACACGTTTCCAGAATCTGTCGACATGATCCTGCAGGTTCTCGGCACGGGAGGACTCGGCGACGACATCGACAGGGCTGTGTTCACCGAGGCACGGGCAGCTGCAGCCGGCCTCGTGGGCATACCGGACATGCAGTTCCTCATCGAGTTCGTCAACGAAACGTTTGGCGGTCCGCCAGATGGAGACTTCTCTCT
>QMYR01000006.1 GCA_003662765.1 Candidatus Thorarchaeota archaeon | reverse complement strand
CCAATCAATGTGGTCTGCCCACGGCGGCCTGCACCTGATCTTCGTGCATCAACAATTCCATGTGCGGATAAGTCTTGAACCCACTCCCATACTTGTGTATGGGACCTCGGAGTTTTGCCATACTCCTCGCACACAGAGTGATACATGTCTTCGAGTTCGCCCATTGTGACGTATGCCCCACGGCTCTCCTTCAGGAGACGTGATGCACCTAGGAGAAGGAGCCGATTATGCAGGGGGAGTGTCAAGAACACCTCCTTTCTAAGCTCAGGATGAGTGTCAGATTTCGCTTGACGAACATAGTCTGGAATTACTATATCCGAGCCCTCGCTATCAGCCTGTTTGCCTGCTCTCCAGAGCAGTTCGATGGCATACCTAGCATCGCCCCATTCGGCAGCAATATCGCAGATAAGCCGAATCGTTTCATCAAGAACAGTATTCTCGAAGAATGCCATACGCACTCGGTCCATCAAGATATCATACAATTCATTGGAACGATACTTTTGGAAGTTCAGGACATTTCTTTGCAGTGTGCTCAGTGTGCTACCATCCAACAAACTATCATCTAGTGGGATATTGCGTCCAATTCCAATCACAGACAGTCGTTGAGGGGCATTGAGTCGGTCATCCTTGAGCCGAGTAAGCTCATATAGAATATCAGCACCGGTATGTCGAATCAGGTAATCAAGTTCATCAAGAATCAATAACAGATAGCGATCTTCGGCGTCAAGCACTTCCACGAGCATGTTTAGTATCTCTTCTGGTGAATGGCCTCGGCGGGGAAATCGGGGTTTGAACTCGCGGAGAGCACGCAAGTACACCAAGTACGTGCTCTTGTGAAGTCTACAGTTGATGTGAACCTTATGAAGTCGAATTCCGCGTCGGCGGCTGGCCTGTACGAGTTGGTCAGCGAATCGTTTTGCTACAGCGGTCTTTCCAGTGCCGACTGGGCCCTCCATGATGAAACGCACACTAGTTTTGCCAGGAGCTGTAACTAGTGTTCTGAAGTGTTGTGCAAGGGTTCGCATTTCATTCTCCCGATGTGGGAGATGATCTGGCACAAAGTCTATCGACAAATACTCTTCGGATTTGAAGACCGTACTTCGACCAAGCTCGTCCTCCACGTAGTCCACGTAGTCACCAGACATAAGAAACCAAGATAGAACCACCACTGTGTACATAAAAGACTTACGTTGATTGTACGCTCAATCGGATAACAGAGGCAGAGGTCACCGAAAGTATTGGTGGCGAGCTCGAAACTCAAGATCCAAATCATTGTCAAATTGACTCATTGGGGTCATTGCTGTCATCACTCGCCGAAATAGATAGTGCCTGTTGTGTATCTTAAAGATGACTACAGGACGATGAACAATGGTGCGGCCGCCGGGATTTGAATTCCCGCAGAGATTAATTCTGTCTCGGGTTGGAAGCTTGGGAGGCTTCCGTCCTAACCAAACTAGACCACGGCCGCTCAAGAGCTCTGCAATGTGATGCCGATAAAAGAATATCGCCGATATTGTCCAACATCCTAACTCTTATCTTGCGTTCACTTGGAGCAGAGCTATGAGTACTATGAGTTCCGGCGACAGTTTGGGCATTCGTTTTTGGCAAGGAAACCAAGCATGTGCCGAGGGCGCCATCGCTGCAGGTTGCAGATTCTTTGCGGGGTATCCTATCACGCCAGCATCCGAGATAGCCGAAATAATGGCAAGGAGGCTACCCAGCCTTGGAGGAATCTATCTTCAGATGGAAGATGAAATCGGCGCAATCTCGGCGGTTATCGGGGCCGCGTGGGGTGGAAGTCTTTCGATGACTGCCACGTCGGGACCAGGTTTCAGTCTCATGCAAGAGAATATTGGCTACGCGATTATGACTGAAACGCCATGCGTGATTGTCGATGTTCAACGTACGGGCCCTAGCACCGGACAGGCCACAAAAGCAGCACAAGGGGACTTCATGCAAACCAGATGGGGAACACATGGTGACCATCAGGCCATTGTCATCGCCCCGTATTCTGCCCAAGAATCCTACGACTTAACAATAAAAGCGTTTGAACTCTCTGAGAGATTCAGGCATCCAGTGATCATTCTATCTGATGAGATCGTGGCTCACTCTCGTGAGAGAGTACGTATCTCACAGTCCCACGATAGAAGCGTGAAAAGACGACTTGCGAAACCAACCGACCCGCCGTATGACGGGTGGGATCATGAGTACGCGATCATGCCACGTTTTGGCGATGGCCTCAATCTTCTGATTACGGGGTCAACTCACGATGAATTCGGATTTCGAAAGACAGCAGATCCCGAAGTGCATGATCGCCTTGTGCGACGGCTCGACAAGAAAATATCGCAGGCGCGACAGGCACTTACAGATGTGGTCGTGTCGGGGCCAGAGCGTTCGCAATGGGGAATCATATCATTTGGCAGTACATCACGTGCCGTTGAGGAGGCCCAATTGAAAGAGAGCAGTAGATTCAGGTCCCTGCGGTTGAGGATACTCTGGCCGTTTCCGGATAGGATCGTAAGGGAATTCGCCGCTACGGTGGACAGGTTGTTAGTACCTGAACTCAACCTTGGACAGCTGTCACGTGAAGTTTCAAGGGCAGTAGGGGACACAGCCGAGGTTGTCCCATTGAACAAAGTTGGTGGAGGAAGAATGATAGAGCCCGATGAGATACTCGGGGCGCTCTCCTGAGATGATGACGCGGCTGTGCTACCAGGTACGTCGACGTTGAGATCAATTGATGTCCTAATCCAGACGAGGACTTCCATCGCTAGTTCTGACACATGTAGCCAAGGGGATTCTAGGAGTACTGTCACGTTGTGTGGACCAGGACTCACAGATGTTGGCAGCGAAAGTGAAAGTTCTATGTAGACTCCCGTTGTGCTATTCTCCTGTGTTAGTAGGAGCCCATCAATGTAGAAACTGATTGTTAGGAACGAGATGGGTTCACCAATCTCGTCGTGAGCCAAGAGAGATATGTTCATTGTTTCTGAGAAGAATGCCAAGATGTTGTTCACGGTGGAAACTACATGCCCCATCACGACAACCTCCAATGTGAAGTCACCAATAGGATATAGTGAATCGTTAGTCAATGTGATGCTGATTCTATAGGGGCCTATCGGAAAGTCGGATGTGAGGGAGAAGGTCACATATCGAGTCATGTTGATTGGCACCGTAAGATTGAGTGGGGGAAGACACGCACTCGTTATCATAATCGAAACTGAACCATTCTCAAGGTAAGACGATTGAAGGGTCACCGGCAGCGAAACATTCTTCCCTCGATCCCATTCTATGGATTGTGATGAATGAACCAGAGAAACGGGCACACGTACACTTGCATCAACAACAAGGGCGGTTGGGGCCATGTATGCGCTTTCATTAGCCGGTAACCTGACAGTGTATGCGACTTGAGAGAATGGGCTTGCGTTGACATGCCATTGTAACATAACCCAACCAGTAATGTTGGTGGTTCCGGCTACGATACAGTGCTTTGAAGTGTCCCACAACTCGACCCGGACACCGGCAAGGTCATTACTCACAGGATTGGAAATGTGACATGCCAGTTTTGCAACCTGATCCAACACTACCGGTGTTAAGAGGCATGCGTCTATTGTCGCATTGAATAGAACGACAAGAGAGCGGCATTCCGAGTACGACTCGTAGTGGGGGGAGCCGTCGACCTCTACGCAAAGAGAGGCGATACCCCAAGAACTGCTTGGGATGTTGAAAGAAACTGCTAAGACTCCGAAGGCGTCTGGCGACCCCTCCGACACGATAGTTTCGGAGCCCACGCTTAGCGATAGGTTCACGGTTGCAGAAGTCACTGAAATCCCAGTAATAGCATCGTGTAATGCTACTTCAACTCCAAAGGATTGTCCTGCTATAGCGTATGTTTCAAGATTCCAGCTCACAGACAATGGACGTGGAACAAGCGTGAGATTCACGATTGCATGTGCTGGGCGATATAGACTGTTTTCAGCGGTCACATTGATTGAACACGGTCCAGGCCCATATCGGAGGGGAACCATGGCTGTATAGGTTCCGTTTGTGAATGTGAAGTTGCCTTGCGACCCCTCGATCTCCCAATATACTCTGCTCCCATTGATTGGCCTATACTCATTGTCAACATGTCGGATAGACAGGTTTGCGTAATCATAGATGTTATCGTCATCGGCTTGGCAGTATGCCTTTGCAGGAGCATCAATGATTTCGATTGAAGAGGAAGCGGGTAATACTTCGATGTCAAATGACCTTGTAGTTGGGAGAAAGTCCTCATTACCGTATGTTTCAATGGTGAGATTGTATAGTCCGGGCATGATGCCATCCGTTGACCAGTTTGTGGCTGCGATACCGTCATCATTTGAGAGTGTCGTTTTTCTGAATAGGACCTCTGATGAGTTTCTAACCGACAACACAACCGGCTCATTCATCATCACAACTTCGCTCGAGTGCACACTCACGACCCGTAGCCGAATCTTGAGGACTGATTCTGTTTCGACCGTGAGATCACTTAGGGGCTCTATTGTGAGTGCACCACGTGTAATGTTGACAACTATGCTTTGGGCCCCAGCTTGGGAGAATCGCTCATCATAGAAGTCATAATTGAAGATGAGTGTGGCGGTTTCCCCTTCGACTCCTGGGGAAACATCCGTGGGGCGGACAACGTACGTTGAGGCAGGGTATTGGGGGATAGGGGAGGAAGGGATGTAGTAGCCGTCTTGAAAAGCAGTACCTTGAGTTGTGGATACAGAGAACAGAACATGGCACCAGCCGGACTCGCTGAAGTCAGCAGTTATTTTCGCAGTCATGTGGATTGCTTCTCCAACTTCGTACGTCATCTTGTCTGACTCGAAATAGTGGAACTCGAATGTTGCGGCTAAAACGGGCCCTGCGTAGAAGAGCGCAACTAGAGCCATAGCAGCCACCAACTGTGCCACCAGAAGACGCATTGCTTCGTCACCGAGTCCATGTTAATGGCAATGCCTAAAAAACAGCACAAATCCACTTGTGTTAAGCAGGCTGGAGTATCAACGACAGGTTTAATTCGACAGACACTCGCCTCTGTATAGGTCAGGCGCCGGAGAGTAGACCAATTGGTTGTCAGATTGAAAGGAGCACTAATAGAGGAAATATCGGAAACTGAAACTGCACGGCTACGAAGCATCAGAATCGGTTTGAAACCGGAGGGCGCAGTGCTCACTCTCGAGCTTCCAGAGGCACTGTGTGATACATTCAAGACGAGAGAGGATGTGAATGTGATTATCGATGACAAACCGATAGCGCGTGGGGAGAGTGCTCGATTTTACGGTGAGGGGCGGGTATTCAAGGTGAACCGCGAAGACAACTTCGAGGTGATTGGCACGATTGGAGGCCTCCGATTGGATCTCCATCTTGCAAAGCCAACTCCATCCCAGAAGAAAACATTCGACTCGGAGCGGTTTTTCATAGCAATCCTATAGGTTCGCGGGAGTGAGAGCTGAAGTAGCTATTTGTTTCGTCGGCGTACCTGTGCCCACAGTTGTTGATGAGAACTGCAAGATGTCTTGTCGGAGTCACAATGGATGGTATTAGTTTAGGGGAACTCATTCCGGCTAGGTTCCAACAGTCCTCTCGAGGGGGTTCTAACATCTCACGGAGAGGGGCGGCGCTACATTTACTAAGATGAAGATGTTGTGAAACTCAGTTAGGTTCTCGCCTCTATACACATCAAGGTGTGGTCATTGGCGAGATCAACTGAATTGAGCCAATCTTCGACATGGGAGTGCCCTGAGTGCAATGGAGCTCTGGTTTCCAGTCAAGGATACATTGTTTGTGCAGAGTGTGGACTAGTTGTTTCACGAGAGTATGTAGCACCTACGTACCAGATGGGAGAAGAACGTGATTCTGTGGGGCCTGATGCAGGAATGTTTGTATCATTAGGTAACAGAGTTCACGTTGTTGACGGGATGGGAAGCTACATTGGTTTTAGGAAGGACCGATATTTTCGTGACGCACGTGGACGTGCTCTAGAAGGTCAAGAACAGAGAAAGTTTAGACGATTGAAACGGGTCTATAGTACACGTATCCGTATTGGAAAGGAAGAACCGCAATACAGAGCTCTTAGAACTCTTAATCGTGTGTCCAAGCTTTTGATGATAGCAGATCAGGTACGTGACAGAACCGCATATCTCTATAAGAGAATCCTCAGTGAGATTCCAGGCCGTTCTACCAATAACATTCTTCTCATGGCAGTTTGTCTTCTAATAGCAGTTCGAGAATATGGGAATGATGCTCCGATAACACTCGAAGAAATTGCAGATGTTTTTGCACGATGCGGACACAGGGTCAGTATACGTGCGATTGTGAGAGAAACTCTGCGGCTTCGTTCGATTACAGGTTATGTTCCGTCTGTCCGTAGGCCTGAGGACTATGTATCGAGGGTAGTTTCAGCCATAGTCAACCATGATGAGGTAGTGCGAAGAGCCACCGCAAGAGGGTGGAAAATGAAGGAGTATGAGAACAGTCTTCGCAGTGCACTTATTCGAGTTATAGAAAACATTCCTGTGCTCAAACGTGGGGGCCGGAATCCATTCATTTTTGCAGCCTCTGCAGCATATGCAGCTGATAGAATCATTGCGGCGGAGTACAAGCGAAGAGCTGTCCTTACGCAGAAGATTACATCGATGGCAACCAATGTTGCCGAGTACAGCATCCGGGATCACTTTGGTGTCATAAAGAGCATACTACGAGAGATGTCCTCCACCGACCAAAAAGTCGCATCTTCCAAGTAGCGTGTTCACGAACCAGCATAATGAGACAGCATTGGGAGGTAAGCAGGTTTGATAGAAGTTTCTTGCTCAAGTTCGCCAAATGCTCTAGAAGTGAGGTGAGTTGGTAGTATGGGGGCAGCCATGTACCGCAAGAAGCTAGTTCACATCATCATCTGTTCACCGGGACGCTGCAGCAGTTGTCCACGGTTTCAAGGGGGGAAGTGCAGTGAGATTGAGAACTTGACTTCCAACGAATCCATTGTTCTTGTGGAACAGGACAGGGGCTTTGTTCATCTTCTAGATGACGACTGCGAAGCTATCCGGGAACCACCTTGGAGGGGTAACCGACTGTCTGATAGCATTACGGTCGCAATGACGAAATACTTTGATCAGTGGAGTACGGAAGATGCATCTGACAAGACACAGAACATTGCCCCAAGAGAGTGTGCATGGAAAACCGGATACGTTGGGGCCGAGCCCCTGTTTCATAAGATTGTGAACTGCTACGCGGTCGATCCATATCTTATTCTCATAACAATCGAAAGTGGTCGCCTTGTCTACAATCCATATCCACTACTGAAATCACCGTTCGAACATCAGGTATTAGAAGCGGTTCTAGCCGACGTTAAGCTGACGCGTGAGCGGATGCAGATGGTAGAACTGACCCTCCACCACCAGATTCAACGTGTCGTTAAAGCCACCAAGGAAGTTGTAACGCGAGACCTCCCAGAACTGGGTCACAATACCATACACAGAATCGCGCAGCTCGTGGCCCATGCAACAACGCCAATAGGATCACTATTGCCACTACTGCTCGATGACTACGTTGAGGATGTTTTTCTTGATAGGCCTTACACGTCGGTCTACGTTAGTCATGGGATCCATGGCCGTTGCGAAACTTCAATTATACTGGATGACGCAGACTCAGACAGAATAGTAACATTTCTCAGAGCGCAAGCCAATCTCCATCTAGATAGAAGAAACCCATCGTTCAAGGCAGACATAGCAGTAGATGAGAAGACCCATGTAAGATGGTCGGCAAGCATTCCGCCACTCAGTCCCGATGGCCTGCAGTTCGAGATTCGACGAACGCGGACGACGCCCTTTACGCTGCTCGACTTGATTGAGAATCATACGTTACCAATTGAGGCTGCATCGATTGTGTTACTGGCATTTCTGATGAGGCTGAACATATCCATCACAGGAGAGCCAGGCTCTGGGAAGACAACGCTCCTGAATGCTCTCGACGCCTGTTCGCCAGCTTCTTGGAGAAAGATCTACATTGAGGATGCCGTTGAGAGCCGAGTTCATGGTTCACATCATCAGGTAAGATTCTCTGTTTCACCAGTTGATGAGGCTGTCAAGTATCTAAGCAAGTCCTCCGAGATAGCAAAGACCCTGCACCGGTCACCAGACTACTTGATTCTTGGCGAGATCCAGACTGCAGAACACAGTCGAGCTCTTTTTCAGGCACTAATGGCGGGCCTCCGATCAATACAGACCTGCCACAGTACATCTGCAACAGCTCTGATTTCAAGGTGGAGATATGACCATGGCGTTACAGAACCCGCCATTGCGTTAATGGACGTAATAGTCACTATCGCGCGGCCAGTCCCTACATCCCCAAGAAGAATTGTAACAGAAATTGTTGAAGTGCGCCGAGCAGTCCGAAATGGTATTGTTGAATTCTCTGGGCTTAGCACATTGTACTCACTCGCAACAGGCACCTCTCCGCCCGACAGCTGGCCTTCTGATGGCGCTTTCAAAACCGCTGCACGTTTGTACATGAACGTGGACATCTCAAAAGCGTACGACAGCATCGTTTCATTTCTGTACGATGCCTATGAGGGGAAACATAGAAACATAGGAACAATCGGCGACACGTTCTGGCAAGACACTCTCTCTCATGTAGGCAAACAGTGATGTTTTCCGCGGGGAGTTAATATACATCCGAATCGACTGGTAAATGTGATACGTGAAATGAAGATGCAACAGTCGATTGTTCGTGATGAGCAAGCGGGGCCTTTGGTCGAGGAGAGTCTTCTACTGGGTCTAGCCGTTGTTACAGTTTCAATTGTGATTGCCGTGATTCTCCAAGCAACCGGCTGGGCTCAGGAAGTCGTCAACGGTCTCTTGGAAGTTCTTCAAGACAGCTGGGGTGGTCTCACCAACCTTCTTGGACCGTAGTTCACTGGGTGGACAGGGCACCATCCTCCGCCCGAGTTGTCTTTGCACGATAGAGAAATGCTTATTTTGTAATGGCCATCGCACGTACCTGCTCCGGACTGGCACAGCACGGCTCCGGTAGAAACCTGTCGAGAATCGATGGGGTACCGACTGTAGTCCGGCCCAGCATAGGGGACTCTCGATCCCCTGACCCGGGTTCAAATCCCGGCCGGAGCACCACCTATTCTACGATTCTACACTCCTCATCTAACAACAGTGTGACGCCTTGCAACTGCAAATGCCACAAGGGAAACTGACATCACAATTGTACCAAGAAGCGGTCCGAAACCTACACCCTGTGATACAGCAATATCCGACACAGAAAGCGAGAGTTCTAACATTCCTGTGGACACTAGGACACAGGGTCCGAACACAACATAATGAAGAGTATAAACCCCAGGCAGAGATGGTACTTTCAAATAGAGTGCGAGACAGCCGTTCTTCGCTCCGACTACTGTGTGTTGTACATCCAACCATGTGTAGTTGAAAAGAGGGCCATTGAATGGGGTGCCGTTAAGGAGCCAGATCCTTAGACGTAGTTCGATGTGTTGCAGGGGGGGGACCACCTCGTACGACTCGATTTCAACCGATGCTGGAATCTTTCGTCTGACGTGAACCGTGAGAGCAACATGTCCTTCAAGCTCGTATTCGTTTCCGGTTGCGACCACTACGAATGAATACCGGCCTTCTTCTCTAGGTGCTCGAACCTGTAATGCGACAGCGCCGTCCAAACCGGACGTGGTTTCGTACTCAAGGGAGTCGTTGATGTAAATCTGGAGCAGTACGCCCTGCCTGTTCCCCCACCAGTCCGAAACACGAACGGCAATCAGGACCTTCTGCAATGGAAATGCGTACCCGTTGATACCGGTTTCAACATCAAGAAGTAATCGTGACCAGAAGATGACGTCAACGGTTGTACTGGAGTTGATTATGAAAGGATTTCCGATAATCTGAAGCGAGAGCTTGTGGCGCCCCGGTGTTGAGTCGACCAAGAACCATGTGTCAACAGTTGTGCGACCGTTCATCGGAACAACGAATAGCTGATTGGGGCCTTCGCGCACGGCCACAGAGGCATTAGCAACGGGACGACCAAGGGTGTCATGGAGTGTGATACGTAGGGATCCCCATTCCCCAATTACAAGTGGTGTGTCTGATTCTATGTTCAATCGTACGAGTGATGTCATGTTGAACTCGACTTCAAGCGAACATGGCTCATAGCGCTCGGACCCGACGTACACAGCTCGAAGGGAGTGACTCCCGAGTGCAAGAGATCTATTCAGACTGATGAGTATGAAAATGTGGCCTGATGAGTTGCTTGTTTCTGTAAGGGAGTGTACGCCATCAATCAATACATCTACAGGAGCTCCTGCAAGGGCTTTGCCCTCCGCACGTATTGCTAGGGAGAAGTTGATATTATTACAGCCCAAATTTGAAAGAGGCACATCGCTTGAGAGTACAATGGATGTAGCAATACGACTCATTACGAATGTTGCCACTGCATGAGCATCTGAGAAGTAGAGCAGATCATCTCTGTTGTAGTGGACAACGATTGTGTTCTCTCCGTACTGGGCCCACGAGGTATTGCACACCATCTTAAGGAGCGCTAGGCCTTGCGAGTCTGTCACTCCACCTAGAAGGGGCGCGTCGGTGCCTTCAACTGAAACACAGGCGTTGCCGATTGGTTTGTCCCAGTCATCTAGTAGATGTATTCTGGCCATGAGCCAGTCACCTGGCGCAAGTTTGTTTCTCTCCAACTCCAGAAGAATCTGCGTGCGCGCATAGATTGTGACGCTAATCCATTGGACAGAGGGCGCGAGAAAGACAGACTCGTTACCCCGGAACGTTGCGTTGAGCAAGGCAGGCCCAAGAGAAATGTCTGGTGGGGGGGTCCAAGCCAAGACAGCGACTCCATCAGAATTTGTCTTCGAAGAGCCAAGGAAGAGATTATGTGTTTCATCGTAGAACTCTATCTCCTGATTAGCAATTGAGGCTGGAGCTGGGAGATTCTGTGACAATGATGCGTGCAGCATTACAGTTTCGTTTCGGATAACGATGAGAAACGAGTCTTGGCTTGAGCATGGCGTGTCCGACGGCTCAATTCTGGTAGTGTTACATCCGTGGGATTGTGTGCTTAGTCTTCTTGTGCGTGTTCGGGTTGCGGCGGGCAGCTGACAACTCTTGTCCTGTTGCACAGGAGGGTCGTAGAGTTCCAAGTGGTGAGATTTGAACCACAGAGGCGAAGTCTGAGCAACAAGGCGCGGCCCTCTCTCAACATGTCCAACACTGTTGCTAGGCGAATATGGGATTTCGTACTCAACACTGAAGCCAGAGCCAGTGCCTATTGCTGACCGTGAAAGTGATGACCTAATCGTAGACGACAAAGAGCGGCCAGGTTCATCCAGACCAAGCAAATCTCTTGAGGGAGTCGGGAGAATTGCAGAGTTACGGATACTGTTCGGTTTCTCTCTTGGAGTGGAGAACCATACTGGTGACGACACCCTGTTGACAAACAGCGCCATTTGAGAAACTTCACTTATCGCCAGCACCGTCGGAGTATGCCGCTCGCTCAGCGTTGAATCCATTGCGCGTGATAGCCTTGAGGAAATCGCAGGTCCTTCGTCATGGTGGACGAGAGAAAGCTGAACCTTTCCAGCGGGTTCTGTTCGGAACTGTCGTTGGTCAACGTCACACAGATGTGCCATCCCATGGGATTGTGTCACTACTGTTACGAAGGGGTTCGAATGAGATACCATGTTATCTTCATGCTGGGATGCGACTGGTCTAGCCCAATGTACCTGTCTTTCGTGAAACCCGCGTGACAACTGCACTGAGTGCTGTGCTAAGGTATTCCGGAGGTTCACGAGAACGTCCATAGTTCCGCCAGTATGGGACTGATTCACCAAGTAATCACAATCTATTCGGAAACTGCCCGTACTATCGTGTGGACTGAGAGATGATGAAGCAGCGAAGGGTATAATCGTCGCAATCAAGAGTACCGTCAGCAACCAGAGCCTGTCCATAAGAGCCCACTCTCAGTGTTTAGTTTGCCACCAAGGCAGCTAGTAGTGCCTACATGACGTATTTGAGCGCCACAGAATCGTTCACGACAAGTGATACGGGCTTAAGTATCGGACATCGAGAAGGCATAGGTGACACGAACATCGCTGTATTGTATGACAACACGAACCGAATTGCGTCGCAAGCTGGAGGTGCGCTCAACGTTCAACATTGTTCGGCCCTTGATTCATGTTGTGTTGTTTTCAGTAAGCAGACGAACAATTGCAGAGCGGGAAATCCAACAAGAAGAGAGGTATTTGTGATGGGAGACAGGATCTGATGCAATCCCTTTCTCGTATCGATTCTAGAATAGTTCATTTCCTGTGGGTAGTTGCAGTAGTGGGAAGTATGGCCTACTTCATCTTGATATACCTACTACCTCTTGTAGGTGCCCTTAGCCCAATCATGATACCAGCCAAGACGGCTTTCGAGGCTGGTGTCTGTGTGGTACTTGTGCTTTCGGGAATCCTCGAGGCATGGGCACAGTTTGCCTCTCTAAAGGACTGGTCGATGTCATGTGACGGAAGTGTGTTCTGTGTCAAGATTGGAAATGTGGTAGTGGGAGTGTCTGTGCTGGAGGCCCAAGCTGTGGCAGGGTCAGTTATCGTCGACTCTGAGGGGCACTCACGCTACAACGAGATGTTTCTCCAAGCCATCAGAGCGGGGATGACTCCCCATATGAATGTGGCTTTTGAAGTGGGGGTTGACAAGGCAAGACCGTTCCTGCGATTCTTTGTGTCCGTCATGGGAGACTCATACGATGACGTTGTGCAGTCACTTGCACGAGAGGCTGCCAGAATTGAGGCAATTCTCATGGCATCTTTGCCGGCTGTCGATTTTAGGCAGCTGAGAAACTATGACCTTGAACAGGCTGTCACCATTGTTCTCGGAGAAAGATCGATAAGTCCTCGAGGCGAAACGGGGAGCGGTAAGAGCCCCGGAAGATCTATGCTGATAATTGAGGGACTGCCTCGGACTGCCCCAGCGCAGAAGTCAACTCAGATTGGAACGTTCATGCTAACATTGCTCCAACGCGGCTTCTCTGGCAATCTCACATGCGTCTTTTCCCCATCGATACCTAAGAGAAGGGGTTGGCGACTCGAGCGCGAGTGGAAAGGTATTCGCATGCGCGAAAAGCAAAAAGAGGATTCGCTGGCGGATCATTCTGCCAAGGCAAGACTTCTTGAGGAGTATCGTGCAGTTCAGGACAAGAATGCATGGTTCGAAACGTCTATTCGCTACATTGTGATGGGGCAGCCTCCTGACGCTGCATTGTTGGAGTGTATGAAGGGTATAATACACTCTCTATGGGGAGGGGATTCCTCTTTCAAGGTTAAAATACGCCAGATTAGCGACTCAGACAGACTTCGCATTGTCGCTAGGAGACATCTGCACTCACAGAAGCTGCATGTGACACATCTTTCGGCAATAGTCCATACTCCTATGGAACTCTTACCTGAGATATCGGCAGAAGTCAGTCCTGAGATGCCCATTCCACCGAAATCAGAAACGGACAATGAACTCTTTATCGGGTGGACTGTTTACAGAGGCCGACCACTAAATCCCGTTGGCCTGCGACCTGAGTGGTTGCGGGAACACATGGCGGTGCTCGGAGCGACAGGAACTGGCAAGACCAACCTTGTCAAACAGCTAATTGCACAGCTCAGTTTGAAGACAGATGTACCATGGTGGATATTTGATGTCAAGGGTTCAGAATACTCGGAGCTCGCTGAAATAGAGGGAACGGTCATCTTCAAACCGCCAGAGGATAAACGGTTTGTGATGACAATTGTAGACAGGAAAGGGAACAGTAAGACACAGGCTCATACCACATTTGCGATTCTACGTGAACTTCTCCACACTCGCGATGCTTCAGCCGATCTATCTCCTGCGATGGAAAGACTACTTCGTGAGGCGCTGGAGGAGATGATTGGGGACCCTAACAGTGATGGATCAGCTAATGCACTCATTCGTGCTGTAAAGAGGTTATCACAAGAAAACAAGAGTCTTACGCTCACACGAGACGCTCTTCTTAACAGACTTGAGATACTCACGCGTGAGCCGTTGGGGACTATCTTGTCAGGGGGACCAAGGGCCATCTCATTCAAGAATCTTCTCAATCGCAGGGTGATACTTGATCTTAGCCAAGTGTCACGTCAGGGGGGCATGGATGCCGCAAGGATACTCTACAACCTAGTGGTCAAGAGAATTTTCGACGAGGCTATGCGAAGGGGCATTACTGAGGGACTACATCACGTGGTGGTCCTAGAAGAGGCCAGTAACCTTGTCCCGGAGAGCTACTCGAGAGCCAGCGCTGCGGATGTGACAACGGGTGAGTCCATGGTCATGTTGCAGAGAGCCACGGGGCAGGGTGTAATTGTCATTTCTACTCGTCCGAACATCTCATCCAACATTCTTGCCAACACTGGCACAAAGGTCGTGTTCAGACTGCCATATGACAGCGCTGTTGGAGGCCGATTTCTATCATTGAATCCAGACCAAGAGAGATACCTCCGAACCCTCAGGACAGCAAGAGCTCTCATGTCTACGCCGGTTTCAAGCACTTTTGAAATAGTCACAGCACCGTTCCGAGGTGTCCAGTCAACTGCGGGTCACATGAGGGACATTGTGGTTTCAGTAGGTGATGCGGATGACGGGAGAGAATCAAGACGCAAGGTAATTGACTCATCAGACACTATGACCATTCTTTGTGAGCACGAGAGAACAGATGTGCACGTACGTCAGCCTAAGCAGGAGAGCACAGCCATGGCAGGTCTTGACATCTCTGCATCTGCCTTGGAGGCCGAACTGACTGACTCGGCAACACGATGTGAGTGCTCGACTCCGGTCGGAGGCTCGGTCGATGTTGTTGAATACCCAAGAAACCTAGACCATCTACCGCAACTCGCGACATCTTCGACCAAGGAAGTATATGTGGACAGGAAGACAAGAGTCGCGAAACAGTTGGTTGAGAAACTAACCCGCGTTGGGTTCCTGACAGAAACCCAGATTGAGGATACATTGTGCAGCCTAGACCCTGACCTTTGCCAAGCAGAAGTCACCGAGCTGCTCCAGGAGCTTGTTTCGTTAGGCAGTATAGAGAGGGAGGCAGTTGGCTTCTTCAGAGGCGCGGAATCAGAGCAAACCACGAAGCAGGATGGCACAATGCAACACGGCAGGCGTCGGGAGGGGTTCGTGTATACTCTACCCGGACATGGCGGGGAGGGGGTCAAACAAATCATCATGCGTTTCATCATTGAGGGTTTCGAACGAGCAGGACTGAACAAGAGTGAATATCGACTTGAAGGGTCTGAAATCCATGTTAGAAACATAGTCATTGTTGTGATACCTGAAACAATAAGGGCGTCTGAACTCGCAGCCACGGCGAGCCGCATATTATGCATCTATGAACGACTTCCGCCCAACGTATCAAGGCTTGTGGTGGTTGTTAGAGGAAGCATAGCAGCTGCCAAACTGAGAGAGCATATGACGCAGAACGACAGGTTATGTGGCGTGGCAGTCGTACCTGCGTTTCCTGCCACCATTGAGAGATTAATTTCAGAAATAGTGCATGGCCGTATCATGTGTACAGGTGACTTCGAAGCAGAAACACCTTCAATCAAACAAGTCGGGTCCACATCCAGCTCTGGACCTACTGGCCCTCAGATTCGAGTCTGGATTAATTTGATTGAGAAATATGTTCAGATAAATAACGGAAGAGCTCGTTGGGAGGATATCCTTCAGTTTGTTGAAACAACCGCTCTCCAATCACAAGGCCGCCATGTGCCGCGCATGGACCTCGATGAGGGTAAGAGAGCTCTGTCCGAATTGTTACTGGACGAGCGACTTCATGCGATTAGAGTGAATGATAGAGCTGGATTCGTTAATCTTGACGCAGGCCTGTGGATATTGACACCTACGGAATTCGAGGCGGCACGTAGTAGGACACTTGACGCATTGGAATATGAGCTGCGCTCCCGTGGTTTCAATACGGAGAGGCATCATGAGGCTTTTGACTTGTGTGCGGGAGCCGTTACGTATCTGGTATTTCCGAGTAGGAAACGAGTCGAGTCAATGAGGAAGTTGGATGGTGAAAATATTTGTCCCGTATGTCACTCACGAGAGCTAGTGTGTATTCTGCCCGCTATAGAGTATGCAGAAGATATCGATGACACACCGACCAACATCCACATTATGACTCTTGACTCGGGCGTTTCGCGGTTCGTTATGTAGATTCATCTCAATTACGCAGGTTCATCTTAGAGCTGGATGTACAGGAAACTACAAGATACGCGTGCAGAGTTCACTGCGTCCCTTGAGGAGGTTGCGAAGACGCCCAGGAACAGTCAGATTGAAAATGACCACCTCAATACCTTCACGTGCGGCATTTAGCAAATCGGCGAGTTTCTTCGCCATTCCACCGGTGACGTCAGTATCCCTAGATGGCCCCACCTTACCAAGTATCGCACTGGCATCATGGCTATCAATCACTGGCACCAGCTCCGCGTAAGGATTCTTATGCGGATCATCATGAAACACCCCATCGACGTTGGTGCCAACGAGAACCCGTTCTGCACCAAACCTCAGGGCCATCCATGCGGCTAGAGTATCCCCACTCAATATTGTCGCACCACTCTTCCGGTCGAAACAGACATCACCATGAGTGATTACTGTCAGGTTGGCACGAAGACTTCTCTCCAAAGGTTCGTGGTAGTATGATACAATCTCCCCACCATCAAGCGAAATCCATGTAAAAGGTGGAAATACAACCGGTTTCAAATCCGCCTCGAAGAGGGCTGATTGTACGTCAAATGCCAACTTTGACATGTTGCGACGAATCTCAGGAACGCCTTTCATTTTCTGATTCGGAGAGGAACCTGGTGTTTGATAACCGTATTGAGCTGCTGCCTGATGACCATATGCTCCGCCACCATGAATTACAACCAGTGGCCCACGATGTGACCGTAGTTCTTGTGCGATACGTAGCAATGATCGTTGGTCGGTAGCTGGTGGGGAGCGGTTCTTATGGGTTATTACTGATCCACCAAGTTTCACAACTACAAGGTCGTCCATCTTTTAGACACACTCTCGGCCCAAACCACCCAAGAGGTGCAAAGGCCTGCGCTTTCTTGGTTGAGGTCTTGGGACGATTTAGCATTGAAACATAAAAGATGTGCCGGTTGATGGTTACGATTGGTTCATTTGCACTCGTTATTGCACCGCAAGACAAGCTTTTTATCCAATACAAGTGCAGAAGCGGAGAGACACCTGACAGGGAGTTTGATAGACCCGTGACTCAAAAAGCAAGAATTCGGTTGTCCAGTACAAATACAGAGCACCTCGATAGCGTCTGCAATCAGATTAAGCGAATAACAAGGAAGACTGGCGTCCGAATGGCTGGGCCTATTCCCCTCCCAACACGAAGAATGGTTGTGCCGACTCGGAAGACTCCCTGTGGCCAAGGTTCGGAATCGTGGGACAAATGGGAAATGAGAATACACAAGAGACTCATTGACATTGATGCCGATGAAAGAGCCATGCGGCAAATAATGAGGGTTCGTATTCCAGATTCTGTCTATATCGAGATCGAGCTTACTGGGTGACCAATTCCCGTTACGCAGCATTTTCTTGGCAGTACTACGGTGTTACAAGCACAAACTCCTTTTGTGTCTGCTACGGAACATCACTGGTCTGAGGCGGACATCTATGTGCGGGATAATAGGTGTAATACAGTCAAAAGGTGCTGTTGCACCCTTTTTGCACCAAGCGCTCAAGCGTCTTGAATACCGAGGCTATGATTCCGTCGGGGTAACAACAATTGCCGAGGGAAAGCTTCATACAAAGAAGGACGAGGGGAAGATAGAGGAGGTTCATAGAAAACTCAACCTTGATGATCTGCCGGGAACTGTGGGAATTGGCCATACCAGGTGGGCCACTCACGGGATGCCATCGATATACAATGCACACCCACACTTTGACTGCTCGCACACTATTGCAGTTGTGCACAACGGGGTAGTTGACAATTTTCTAGAACTCAAGGAAGAGCTTCAGTCGAGAGGCCACAAGTTCGAGTCAGAAACCGACACAGAGGTAATCCCCCATCTCATAGAGGAGTTCATGGACGGGGGTCTTAGCCTTCCTGACGCGGTCCGCGAGGTTACAAGGAGAATCAGGGGAACCTATGCGATTGTAGCGATGACGGCAAGAAGCCCAGATAAGATAGTGTGCACAAGGGATGGAAATCCCCTTGTGATTGGGCGCCGTGATGGGGCCTCTTACGTTTCATCCGATATTCCTGCATTCTTGCCGATGACTAACAACATGATACTTCTCCTCGATGGGGAGATAGCAATACTCACAGCGGATGATGTCGAAATTCGAAAGTTGTCGGACGGTTCCATTGTTACCAGAGAGGCAATCACAATTAGCTGGACCGCAGATCAAGCCCAAAAGGGCGGCTACCCACATTTCATGTTGAAAGAGATACATGAGCAACCCGAGGCGATTCGCAATACGCTTCGCATAAGAAAGGATGTCTTTGATAGCGCTGCCAAGATTGTTGCCTCATCGCGCCGGGTGTTTATGACCGCAATGGGGACATCAGGGCATGCTGCTCTCGCGGGTAGACACATGTTCGCCTCCTTCGCGGGCATACTGCCAAGCTTTGAACTCGCCAGCGACTTCCCTGATACTGTCTATGATACACTGACTACTGATGACTGTGTGATTGCAATCACACAGTCCGGTGAAACGAGCGACACGATATTCGCAGTGAAACATGCGAAACGTCTTGGAGCCAAAGTGATTGCCATTACCAACGTTGTGGGCAGTTCTGTCACACGATTCGCAGATCGCATAATCATCACGCAGGCGGGACCTGAGATTGGAGTTGCTGCGACCAAGACTTTCATGGTCCAATTGACAGCGTTGGCCCTCCTTGCACTTGCAACCGGAATGCTTACCCAATACCGAAGCCGCGAATTCATCGAGGCCAAGTATGCGTCATTGAATACACTTCCAAACATAGTGTCTGAAACGATTGTACGAAATGAGGAGGTCGCTCGGCAAGCCGCTGAGAAGTACTACAATCGGGCGAGCTTTCTCTTTCTCGGCCGTGGAATTTCAATAGCAACAGCTCTTGAGGGTGCCCTGAAATTGAAAGAGATATCATATAACCACGCAGAGGGGTATTCAGCAGGAGAATCAAAACACGGTCCTATAGCGTTAGTTGAGGACGGATTCCCAGTCGTGTTCGTGGCGCCAAATGATGCTACGCGAGATAGGCTCATTGGAAATATCATGGAAATGAAGGCAAGGGGAGCATCAATACTTGCAGTGATTGAAAGAGGAGACGGGGATTTGAAGCATCTAGCCGATGATGTGTTCGAGATACCCGAGGGCGTGGAACCAGAATTCTCAACTATGGCCTTCGTTGTGCCGCTTCAAATCCTAAGTTACTATATGGCCACCCGCCGGGGTCACGACCCGGACAAGCCTCGCAACTTAGCGAAATCGGTTACCGTTCTGTAACTACGAACGATGAAGTAACTCCTTCAGTAGGACCTTAAATCACGTCAATCGACATGTGGCAGTAGTGATGACAGATGAATTACGGCACACTGCTCAGTGCACTCTCGAATTTCGTGCTGATAATAGCCGACTACCTGTCAGAGATATGGGAATTCCTAATCTTCATAGGAAGAATAGCAGGAGTAATCGTCATACTCGTCGGGGCCATCATGTGGCTGACGCAGATCAATGTTTCAAAAGGAAAGGGAATGATATTGAGCGGGATAATCCTATCGATAGTTGTCCAATACTTTGTGATGTATCCTCCTACATTCATCGGATAATTTCTGTTTTTGTGGTCAACACCGCTTCGCTCCACCGCCCCAGTCAGGTCATGTTGCAAATCTCTTGGAGAGCCTCGAGAAAACGGTCTATATCCTCAGATGTGTTGTATACATGAATTGATGCCTGCACTATGCCTTCGCCTGAGAGAGATGACACAAGCGGATGTGCGCAAAGTAGACCGCTTCTAACGGCGATTCCTAGTTGGTCCATGAACATCGCCACGTCATGGCAATTCAATGGTTCCGTTATGCCCACATTAAACCCGAATGTCGTTCTGCCGGGGTGAACTGGACCATAGACAAGGACTGTGCTCAGCTCCTTCAAGCCAGCAGACAGTTGAGAAGACAGACTTTGGAGGTGTGACTTTATCCTTTTGGGGCCCAGTGTCACAATATAATCGACCGCTTCTGCGAGGCCCGCGATACTTGGAACATTCATGAGACCGGGCTCGAACTTGTCAGGGTAGAGGGCAGGTTCAAAAGAGGTGAGCGTGACTGCAGTAACGGTGGAACCACCGAGTATGCCTGGAACATGCTCTCTTGCAACATCTTTGTCTACCCACTGAATGACTATGCCCGGTGGTGCAAGAAAAGCGTTGTTCGCGGACACGATGGTCACATCCGCGCCCACGCTCATGGCATCGAATTCGAAAAGGCCGAGATAACGAGTTGCGTCTGAGAGCACGATTGCCTCATGCTCATGTGCTATCTTGGAAACCTCCTGCACATCATTATGTGTGCCAATGCCAACAGGAGAGCATCCCACGGCGACCAAGCCAGCCCGATTGTCAATGAGTGCAGCGGCTTGATCCAGATCGAGACAATAATCCGGACCAATGGGAATCGTTCTGACACGTAGACCAAGAACTTGAGCGGCTCGTAAAAGGGGTACCATCGTGTCATGGTCTTCAGTTTCTGCCATCACAATTGTATCACGATGTCCTCGGTTCCAAGACATTCCATATACTAAGGAGGAAACTGTTTCAGCCACCGTATTATGAAAGGATACCATCGATGGCTCCGTGGATGTTAGCTTAGCGACTCTCTTTCGGGTCAATTCGACCAATTCGGCGCCTCTTGTTGCCAAGGAGTATGCTCCACGCCGGGACGAAACAGCCACTTCATTGAGGAAACGAGCCATTGCGTCAACGACTCGAGTTGGGACCAGTGCGGTGCTTGCAGCGTCGAGATAGACGAGATTCGGTTGGGTCCTCAGAATGTTAAAATCCCCACGGATATCGAGTATATCGGGTGAGCCCATGGTATCGTTGGCACGGGACCTGCCTTTAATGTGATTCGTTTCGAGAAGACCGTGTTGTGAACCACTATGGATGTATTCGAGGGACAGTTTATAGTTACCCCAGATAACCTGATCTTTGAAGTAAAAGGAGTTGTGCATCCGCCCAATCGAGTCACAGCTTATTTGAGATACGTTCCAGACCCAAGGGGAGATAGGCGGACGGAAGGGGGCCAGAGATTCAGAAAGATCTATGACCTTGACATGCGCGAGAAGTACTTGTACGAGAACGCGCCTCAATACCTTCACTATGACCCCGTTGTCGGAAGAATCATGCAAAGTGTACCTGTGGACGACGTTGTACGTGTTTTGGATCCCGTAGAAAGCCTGACTGTTCTAAGAGAGAATTGGTCAGCGCTGGGCGGAGTAAAGAAAGCTGCAGTTGACCTTGCAAACAGAATTGTAGAAGTCGCAGGGATTTCGTGGCGTGACTTGGGAGTAACTGGTTCGATACTTGCGAATCTTGAAAGCTCCACATCGGACATAGATCTTGTCGTCTACGGAGAGCTGCCAGCTCGTAGGGTGTATCAGGCTTTGAGGAAGGATTGGAATCAAGTTGGAGTAGTACGCTACGAGAATGATCGATTGAGGGCACATGTTCGTTTCAGGTGGGGGGCTCTCAACAGGGACGCTCAATCCATTATGGAAAGGATTGAAGCACGTAAGGTGCTCCAAGGTTTCTTCCACGGTTATGAGTTCTTCATAAGAGCAGTGAAACGATTGTCTGAGGTCAACATTAGATATGGAGATTGTGTATATCGCCAAGTAGGACGGGTGGCACTGCTTGGCACTATTGTAGACGATGGGAATTCCATTTTCACACCATGCGAATATCTCTTGAAACCTCATTATCTCCACTCAGGGGAGAACCCGTACTTTCAATCAACGATAGAGAATATTGAGAAAAGAGATGTGAGTGATCTGGTCAAGCTGGCCCAAGGAGATCATCATATAGAGGATGGTTCTCCGGATGGTGTTAAGCTCATCAGCTACAGAGGTAGATTTTGCGAGCAAGTCGTGAAGGGGGATATTGTTACTGCTATCGGTCAACTGGAAGTGGTAAGTACAGAGAAACCATCTAGGACATACTTGCAGATAGTTCTGGGCAATCACCCAGCAGACATCCTCCTCCCGCATCCATGACTGTTAATCGTACAAACCAACGCATCAACACCATTCACGCAGGGGCCAAGTGAATGGCGCCAATTCTGTGAATGGCGGCATGAATACTGACAGCATAACGTCAAAACCGCAGGAAGAGGATACGATATGTTTCACATTGGTTGTGAATAGCGCCACCCCTTCGTTTCCAGTGGAACGGAGTGATAAGCACAGGTATTGCTGACAGAACTATTCACAGCCATTTGGCCACTGTGAAAATGTTACTTGTTGGAGTTATGCCCGTGTTAGGCAGATATCAATCCAATAGGCGTTATATTGCACGAAACGTTATTATGGGGCGTGTTATGCCTCCTTGCTCTGTGCATCCATGGGGAGGAGTGCCTATGGCGAGATATGGTACGATTACCCCCATATGTCCAATTCACATACTCACACTTATGTAATGAATGTGAAGTGAATATTCAAATGAGAAATCCCCAGCGATATGTGAACCTGTAGGGAACGGACATTTGTGGACAGCCCTCGTGGTTCTACGTATCGAAACAGTGGTGACAGGTTAAGATGAAAGCCGGCCGGACCAACTACGTTTACGAGTTCACGTACAGCTCCGGCCCGGGCCGCCAAGAAGTGTTTCAATGTAAGTACGTGGATCCGGAAGAAGCACTCAAACGTTTTATGAGAATCTTGTCTCTGACGAAGGAACCTTTCGATTTCAAAATCGTCGTTCGCGATGAGGCAACAAAAGAAGAGTCGAGCTACCAAGTTATGGGAAGCGTCGATGATATGCTCGAAAAATTCCGAGTATTCCTTGAAACGACCACGGGTGAAACATTGGCTGGGGTGGAGGCAAACATAGGGGAAACCGAGATCATACATTCTGATGTTGAATCCATGAGCACCTTCGAAAAGATGCAAACGATTATCTATGCCTCGTTCAAGCATGGAAAGTTCTCCTCCCTCGATGTGGTCGAGATTTTCAAGAACACGTTTGGTGAAGAGCTTCCCAAAAGCACCGCATCAACATATCTCGCCAGAATGTGGAATCGCGGAAAGGGTCACCTTGAGAGATTCGGTAATCGTTCAGGGTATATGTACCGCCTACGTACAGAACTACCGGAGGTTCAAAAGGCAACAGAGCAGGCGGAGCGCCTGCTTGCGACTCTAGAGCTCCGCGTGAAAAAGTAGAATCTGAATTGCCTGTCGTTCAATAGATGAGTCACGGAGAGTTGCGAACAGCAGCTGATAAGCTGAAGTACAGCATTCCAAACCGGGCCTAGTCCAGCCTCAGTCTGCGGATTCGGCACGAAAATCTTGTGTTGCCGTTTCTGGTTCTGGAGCATGATGAGTGATTGGCTGCCGACGAGTGGTAACAGGAACTCGTCGGCTACCAGTTCATACTCACGGTAACACAACTGCGGTCCGCTAAAGGACGCTATGGGTGGGTTTCGCTACATTTGCACTGTTTGCTCTGTGAACTTGATTCCAAGCTGTTCAAGTTCGCCTAGTATGGGCTGATACAGATCTGGCAGCGTCGGTCTGTGGACACCCACTAGATTGATTGAGCCTTCGAGAATCATTCTACTTGCAATTGCTACCGGCAGCGCTACTGTACGTGACATTGAGCTATCGCCGTTTGGAATGCCGTAGTCGACAAGTGTGGATGTGATTCGTTCCCGGTGGGAATCAAATTCCGCAGTAAAGTCGTGGTGCATCACAATCATGTCACGCTCACCAGGTGCGTACTGGAGTTTCTCCTCAAAGAGGCTACACAATGCGTCGAGGTACGTCTTGGTGCCGCTCGGTATAGGACGATCTTCAAATAGGCCCAACCACTCCAATCGCGAGATGATTGGGTCTTTCGGCGTAAGGCCTAGGGCTTTTGCCACAGCATTTACAGGATCGTCGTGATCTGAACAAGACACCAGCTCACACATCATATTACGATACGTCATTCCTTCTAGATTGCGTTCCTCTAGGTCAAGTAGGCCGAGATCTGCAATCTTCTTTAGGGTAGAACACCAACCCAAGTTGCGCAGTGTTCCACGGAGTATGGTTTTTGTTTCAGGTATCCCGTAGATGTTGATATAGGACATGCTGTCGCGATTCGGATACCCTTCAAACACGCCAACGCCCGGAATCTCCATGACCTCACAGTGATCAAAAAGCTCGTGTCCGGGTATATGTACTTCCACCCCGTCCCGCAGGAAGTGGGCATCGTTTCGCCCAGCGAGAAGAACACCTCGAGGGCTCCAAGAGAGCTTGTAGCCGAAAGGATTCGTGTTTGCTTCCGGCGCGGGCAGACCACCAGTAAATGAGGTGAAACTCACCACGCGACCGCCGCGTGCGTGAATGTCATCGATTATCCTCATCGCGCTCATGTGATCAATTCCCGGATCGACACCGCACTCGTTCAGGAGGACAACCCCTGCGTTTCGTGCCTCCTGATCCAGAGCTTGCATCTCCGGAGATATGTAAGATGTCGTGCAGAAGTGTTTTCTGTGTCGGATGGCTACTCTTGCCGCCTTCACGTGATATGTGTAGGGCAGTAGTGAGCACACTAGGTCAGCGTTGCTTGTCAGCTCCTCAAGAAGCGAGTCATCCGTTTGGATATTGAAACGGACGGCCTCGGTATTCTCGCAGCCTTCGATGAGTCGTTGCGCCTTCTCAAGGGTTCTACTGGCCACTGTTACATGGATTCCGTGGCTGGACAGGTATTCTACATAGGGCCTCGCAACCAGCCCTGCACCAAGACAGAGTACTCGTTTCATGGTCTTCGCTCCTCACCAAGGTACTTCTGAAGGTATCGGTACTGGTCAGTCAGTTTCCCACGATGTACTATCACAGCGTCCTTCAGCTCTCTCGGCAAATTGAGTAGGTCGAATTCGGTTGTGAAATCGGCCATGGCAAGAGGCGGAATGAATGGCAAGAGAGACTTGCTGAACGATGTCGATGCCTCACGAGGGAGCTCGCATGGGAGATTATCAACAGCAATCACCACAGGCCCATCCCCTTCGACCCCCAAGCGCGCGACGCCTTCTTCTACGATATATGTGAATGCGGGCTGATCAGGCTTCGTTGTTTGTACCGTGATTTCTATTGCACCTTCCACATCGCATGATATGTCTCCAATCACACGCAGCCGTCGTTGGGGCTTGGCCCAGTGCTGTTTCAGGAAATCTCTTGTGAGAAGACGCGGATACTTAGGAGTCCAGTATATACAATTCATGAGAACAGTCAAGTAAGGCACATGTTTCTCAAATACAGACCTGTACTTCTGTGAGCCATGTACGTAATAGTCCTGAAGGTTGAACTGATTACTTGGGTCAACAGGCTCAACCATGTCTTCTTCCTTGAAGACGCATTTGTACAGTATATTGCGCTTGGGCTCTAGATGTGGGAGCTCGGCTGGACTGACCTCTTCGTGTGGGAGAATGTCAAAAATCTCTTGAGCACCGCGTGACACATTTCCGTATCCTGCAAAGCCGAAGACCATGGGATCGAGTGCCTCGGGTATACCTTGTGTCTCGATTCGTGTTGCCAGCGCTCTGATTTCAGACTTCAGCTCCTGCAGGTCCTTGCATTGAATCGTAGGCTTGATACCTAGGAATGGATTTGGAGTGAAACCCTCGTATTCCAAGCGTGCGCCTAGGATACGAAGTGTATCAGACATACCTGCAAGACCAGCCCAGTTGCCGAAAAACACAAGTCGTCGTCCGTTCTCGTCTACAATTTTCTCATAGTCGATGAGCGTTGCGCCAACGTCCATAATCTTCTGGAGCATAGGCATGTTGTGTGACTGCCCTTTGATCGTGTGACTGAAGAAGAGGTACGTCTTGCCCGCCTCAAAGAATTCGAGGGGCATCTCTTTGACACCCAAGATAACTTGGGCATTATCACCCTTCAGCGGCCCGACTCTTGCACCTGCAGCAGTGTATTCTTCTGCACTAAATGCACGTTGGGAACTGGGTTCAACAACTATTTCGATGCCGTGTTCTAGTATCAAGGATTTAACGTCTTCCGGAACTAGAGGAACGCGGGTTTCGAACGGCTTCTCTTCCTTTCGCAAGCCAATTGTGTTCATGAATGTATGTCCTCCATACAGTGAGGTGCATGCCTGCCTCGCTGAATGGCGAAGCGCTTTGACTTGCGCATTAACTTTTCCATCGGGGTAGGAAGCTTGATTGTATTCTCATAATCTAAGTCGCCAACAACGAGAATGTACCATTTTGTGCAGCTGAAACTTGGTTTCACTCTATTGCCTGAGCAGGATGTTTCGGCAACTGCTGAATATCGCAGAGGTATTGTCATGGGATAATGTGAAGTTGTATTACACGCAATAAAAAACCAGAACATGTGTTCAGACACCCTGATGTCAAGAGTGCTCTATGTTTACGACTGCAAGGCGGCACGCGCCCGCAATGCAAGAAGAGTTGCCTTCACCAAGGAACTCTACGGTTATGTGTACACCTGGAAAACAAAGAAGGGACTGAAGCAAAGAAGGAAGCCTGGTCTCATCGATCGCTGTCCAGGAAGTACCGCGATCTCGGACTCAGCAATCTTGGTCCCAAGAGAACACAAGGCAAGCTTCGACGATCTCTTCAGTCGTTACAAAGACATACTCCATACGTACATCTTCCAAGTCGATGAGTACTACGAAGAGTTGTGACCACGTGTTCCAACATCCTTGACACCCCCTTGTTTCAATTGGAAAATGGGGGCGCTTTTATTGTATGATTCTCGAAAAGTATAAATACTCGTTTCCGAAGCTGAGTTTCATCTGTATTTTCATTAGTTACTGCATACCGCTGATCAGGCTGCATTTTCATTTCATTTCGACTGGAAAACAAGGGGTGTGATGGTAGTTGGAACACGTGGTCGAAACACCCATTGGCCTGTCCGGTGTCGAACAGTGCGGTGGTGTACAACCGGAAGCTTGATACCTGTGACGCATACTCGCGTGGTCTGTCTAGCCAGCTTGGAGGAAGCAT
>QMYR01000005.1 GCA_003662765.1 Candidatus Thorarchaeota archaeon | reverse complement strand
CATCCCCCTCTTTGCCCAGCAGATTCTCTGCTGGCACTCTAACGTCACGAAACATCACTGCAGATGTTGTTGAGGCCCGATGCCCCATCTTCTCCACGGGTCGACCAGCCTTGAGGCTAGGTGTATCAGCATCCACGATGAATGCACAGAGGCCCTCATACCTCAGCTTGGGGTCAAGTGTTGCAAAGACTGTAAAGTTGTCTGCAAAGGGAGCGCTTGTGATCCAGAACTTACTTCCGTTGATGACATAGTAGTCCCCGTCCCGTGTCACTCTGGTCTGAATTCCTGCAACATCGCTTCCCATGCCTAGCTCTGAGCACGCGAAAGAGGTGAACTTGAGGTCCTCTGTCAACGGTCTGAGATACTTCTCCCTCTGTTCATGCGTTCCCGCTACAAGGAGGGCTCGACGCCGAGACCGTTGACATAGATGCTGGTGGTCATCCCTGCACAACCGGCAGCCATCTCTTCAACAACAATGCACTGCTCAAGCACTCCAAGACCGGGTCCACCGTACTCCTTTGGGATTCATAGGTTCATGAGTCCGGGTTCCCATGCCTTTTCGATGATGGGGCAGGGAAATTCTCCTATCTTGTCGTAGTAGTGAGCATATGGTATCATGTACTCCTGCGCAATCTCCCGTGCCTTTAGTTGGAGTTTCTTCTGTTCCTCGGTCAATGAGAAATCAATCATAGTGGTTCCTCACCTGAAGTCATAGAGTTCTCCATTCACTTGGAGGTATTCCTGAGTCGTCAAACCGGCCGAATACTGCTGTTGGAAAGCTGGTCATTCGGCCTCCGCTGCTATGTGCCTGACGACCTCAGGCAGGCTCCACTTCAGTTCTAGCTCGAGGGCCCCCTCATCAGGGCCCGGACATCTCCTCACGCATGTTCGGCATGCCACACACAACCAAAGGTCCACCTCTATGTGCCCGAATCCCGGTGCCTCATGCTGCAACATGATATTCTCCGTCGGCCGACGCGTTGCAAGACTGCGTACGGTCCGGTAGAACAATGCCTTGTTAGCAGGTAGCTTCTCCAGCGACTCCTCACTGAACTCAAAGAACTGTGGGATTTCAATGACTGGTTTCAGGAAAATGGCATCCTCCGGGCATGCCAGTTCACAGGACTTGCAGCCAAGGCACTTGGAGTGATCCCACTTGATTGTTCCGAAGCCGAGGAGCGGCGCATATCCCATCATGTCGCGGTACTCATCCATGACAGTCGGCACATCCACATCCATGAGGTCGTCAATAGTCACTTTGGGGCGCGTACTGGGTATGCGGGCCCGTGTCCTGTATGCCATGGCAAGTGCGGACTTGATTTTCCCCTCAATGTTGGTGAGAATGTCCTCTGCCACCACCGCTCCGCCCACACTCAGCTTGGCCATCTTGTCCCGCGACTTGGAGAAGATTTCGATGGTGTTGACAAGTCTGCCAATGTCCTTCGGAGTGAGTTTCTCGACAAGGGTTTCCAGTTCTTTCATGGCAGGGGCAAGGTCGTATGCAAGAGCCGTCACCGTCTGCACGGCCACCTCTGCCTCATTTGGTGTCCTTGGCACATCATACAGAACGTACCCATGCGCTTCACCTGCAATGGTCAACAGCTCATCGCGTTTCATTCTTAGGAGGTGTTGCAGCACGCGATCGGGTGGGATTCCAGTCCGCTCAGCAAGATCCTTGACCGTCATGGCCCCATGCTCTCTGATTAGTAGTAGAATTGTGCCTCTCTCAATCTCATTGTCCAGATACGTGTCCATTATGCGTGCATAGACCTCGGGGTCAAGTTTCTCGCCGTATACGTTTGTGCCCTTCACAAGGTTGGGGCCCTTCTCAAGCGTGATCTTGAGTCTGAATCGGGCAAAGGCCTCTAGACCTGCGGATATTAAGAGTTTCAGTTGTTCCGTATCAATCGAGGCAGGAGTGCTGAGTGCAGCCTCTGTACCCTTGTCCGCAAGCTCGCGTAGTTGTTTGACGCTATCAGCCAACCTAGTTTCGTCGTATTCTCCAAGCAGTTGCAGCCGCTCCAATACGGAGGACAGTCGACTCAGAGCGTCGTTGAGGATCTTGGCAGTCGTTTCATCAACGGTCTTCACGAGGCTTCTGAACTGTTGCACTACTCGTTTGATTGCAAGAGTGCTCTCCGGTACCGCTCCTAGGACACGCGCAAAGACTGGTGCATCACCCTCCACACCCACTATCTCCACATCAGAACGCTGAATCATGGTGATTATCGCGCGCTGGACTAGGGCTGGGGTTGTCTTCATGAGCTCAGCCAGCTGGGGAACCGTTCTTGATCCCATATGATTGAGTATGAACATGATGATGCCGCGGCGCATCTCGGTGACCATGTTCTCGGCAACGAGCATTGCAAACCTGTCATCAGGGATACGGCCCTCCCGTCGCCCTCGCTTCAATTGAGCTGCCGCTCTCAGAAACGGCCCATACCGTGTCTTGGACCCCAGTTTCTGAAGCTCTGCAAGAACATTCTCTGGGTCCTCCATTGCACGGTTGGCGAGATTGGCGAATATTTCTGTTATCTCCTTCAGCTCATTTTCGGCAGCCTCCGCGTCTGCGGCACGTTGTTTCTCGTACTCGGCGACGACCGTTTCTATCTGACTGATGATCGCTGGCAGAGGCGCAATGACCTTAGCAACATCGACTGCATCAAGTTGGGGCTCTGTTTTCTCACTCATATCTTGATGTTTGGCCTCGGCCTCCCGAAGTAGACCAAGAAGTGTTGACAGGGAGCCTGACTCCCCCGTCTTAAGGGCGGCCTCGAGATTGTTGATGGCCTCTGAGAGGATAGACGGGTCCGTGATCTGATCTATGATTCCTGCTCTCTCCACTGCGGTCAGAAACTCTTGGAAGTACTTCTCCGGGTATGCAACAATCTCTGCTGTGAGAGGTGACAGCTCTTCCTTGAGTAGTCTAATCTCCTCATTCACGCGGCTCAGCGGAATTGCTGCCTCTTCCTTGAGGCCCCCGAGGACCATAATCATGTCCAGCATCCGTTGGCGTTTCGGAGGAATGTGCCGTTCCTGCGTGGCTGCGTTGCTCATTCTGTCACCTCCATCCATCTTCCAGCCGTGCCGCTGTGTACGGGCGTGGGCCCAAGTTCCCTTGCTCGCCTGACCATCTCCTCGACGGCCCTTGTGAATCTCTCAGGCTCAGCACTGAACATTCGAAACATGTCCACTCTCTCGCCCCTCCAGCCGATTGCGTTGAGGATGTCGCGAGCAACATCTACCTGTGACTGTGCGACCTCGTTTCCAGTGCCACCCATGTGACAGCGGTCTGTTTCGCAGGCCGCTATCATGACTGTACTGGCACCGTGTTCAAGGGCCTTTAGAATGTCGATTGTACTCACGCGCCCTGCGCAAGGGACGGGAATGAATCGGGTGCTGGCGGGGTACTGCATCCTGCGTATTCCCACAATGTCAATCGTGGACACCGCACATTCCTCACAGTGGAAACAGAGTGTGATTGGATAGTCCGGCCCAGCATCTTGAAGTGTGGCCGCGATTTGGGCCCACAGCTGCTCGTTGCTGAGAAAGTTGAGCTGGGTGGCACCCGAGGGGCAAAGGCTCTGACACACACCACATGCATGGCAATTCAGGGTGTCGATAGACGCCTTGAACAGGAACTTCTCGGTGCTCTCTTCAGCATCTGTCTGTTCAATCATAATTGGTACGCCGCGAGGACACTGCTGGGCACATAGGCTACAACCCACGCAATCATCAACATTCAAGACCGCACCGCGTGCCACGGCTTCTATCTCCCCACCCTGTAACTCATTATGGATCACGAGTGCTCCTGCCTGTGCCTCCGTGACAGCCTCATGGACGAACTGTGGCCGCGTGACGGCCCCAACAGCAACAACACCTCTCCGGCGAGTTTCGTTTCGTCGCAGCTTGCCGTAGAGTTCCTTGATGTGGCCATCACTCTCGATCGCATATCCGAGGCTCTCTGACAGCTCGTATAGTCCGTCCGGGGGCAACACTGCAGCTGACAACACGACGAGGTCAGGTGTGGTTTCGAAGTACTGGTCGAGAAGTGAATCATAGATGCGGACATGCGTCTGTCCGTTTTCCTCCCACACCATGCCGACCCGGCCTCTGATGTAGTCTACTCCCTTCTCTCTCGACTCCTTGTAGATAATCTCGTGTTCAAACGGCACTCTAATGTCCATGTAGACAATCCTGACACGGGCATCGGGAACCCTCTTGAGGATCTCAAGAGCATTGTCTATGGCGAAGGTGCAACACAGCTTGCTGCAGTCACGCTTGTATTCTTCCGAGCGGCTCCCAACACACTGAACCATGACGACCTCCTTGATCGGTCCGCCGTCTGAGGGTCTCTTCAGATCTTCATTCGTCAACATTTCCGACAGTTCGTATTGCGTGACCACATCAGGGTTCTTGCCGTACCTGTACTCTTCCATCATCGTAGGCTTGAACTCTTTGAAGCCTGTGGCAATCACTACTGCAGATGTATCAAGAGTGCCCTCCTCCTCATCACAGATGTAGTGAACGGTGAAGTTTCCCATCTCACCCTCAACAAACTTCACTTGCGTTCTGGTCATCACTGTGATTCTCTTGTCATTCTCCAAAGACTTGAGCCGACTGTCAAGTATTTCTCTACCCGACTTGCCTGTAGGTGCAACGACAGGGAGGTTTGCAACATGGCCTCCCAGCCTGTCGCTCAGTTCAATCAACGTGATATCGTATCCCAACCCCGATAGGCTGAGGGCGGCCTCGATACCTGCAATCCCACCGCCGATTACAGTAACATGTTTCTTGACATTCTTTGTCTGTACTGTCAAGGGGGTTGCCAAGTTTGCGAGCGCAACTCCTCCCCTCACCATGTCGAGAGCCTTCCGTGTTGCCTCATCGGTGTTTTCATGCACCCAAGCGCAGTGTTCACGAATATTGACATATTGAATCATGGATGTGTCTGTTCCAGCCTGAGCTATCCTATAGTTGACTCTCGGCCGAAGCTTCTGGGCGGTACAGGCCGCTATCACCACACGTCCACCCGCCTCCTCGATTATGTCCTTCAGCCTTGCGAGCCCGTTCTCCTGACACAGTGTTTCGAGGAGTATGACCGACGAAACCCCATCCATCTTTCCGATCTCTGTCTGCAGGAAGTCGTAGTCAAGCTTCAGAGTATTCCCACAATTGCACAACACCACGGCTGACTTCTCGCCCATCCTTTGATCACTTCCTGCTCTGAAGTATCTTCGAAACAACCGCTCTCGCTTGAGTCACGCTCTCAGGAACCTCGGCTGGACCCAAAGCCGTACCACATGCATAGACATGATCACCCGCCACGACAGTTTCCTCGGGAGCGAGGTCGTGGGGGGCGACAAATCCACTTGCGGACTTCAGTCCCAGTGCCTTGATTATCCCCTTTCCTCCCTCCGGTGGCTCCAGCGCAGAGGAGAGCACAAACAGGTCCGTATGGAGTCTGAGGTACCTGTCGAGTAAAGAATCATAGACAATCACGTCTAGTCCACCGTCTGAAGAGGGGGCAAGTCGCTGCACGCGCCCACGGATGAAATTCACCCCTGCAACCCTAGCATCACGATAGTATCGCTCGTGTCTGTCATAGGTACGGATATCCATGTAGACAACGCTGACATCTATGTTCTCACGTTCCATTGCAATGATGTTTGCATGTTTCAATGCGAAGACACAACAGATCTTCGAACAATAGGGGTAGTGGTTCTCATCGCGGCTTCCCACGCACTGAACCATGAGAACATGGCTGACTGGCGCACCGTCAGACGGTCTTAGAAGTGCACCCCCAGTTTCTCCATTGGGGTCAAGCATCTTTGCGAGTTCAAGTTGAGTCACAACGTCGGGATACTTCCCATACCCGTATTCGTCCATGTTGACAGGTTTCATCTCATGATAGCCTGTGGCAACGATGATGTCGGACACGGTGATGGTTTCTTCTGCCGGCTTGGCGTCCAGATTGATTGCCCTTGTTGGGCACTCCTCGGCTGCTCGCTGGACGCCGTCATCAGCTCTGGTCGGATCGTAGACGACAGCCTGTGGCTGGCACTGCGGAGATATCAAAACGAATGCATTCGAGTGTTTCATGCAGATGCCGCACATTATGCACTTGATGGGGTCAACATATTGTGGTCCTATGGCAAGCTTGACTTCAAACCTGCCGGGTTCACCAGAGATCTCGCTGACAGTCGTATTGATTCGAAGCTCGATGTTCGGTTGATCAAGAAGAGCACTCCTGTAGAAGCACTTTCGAATGCCTGGTCTGTCCCTGTTACTCTCGAAACAGTAGAAACAGTCATCGGTTGGAAACGCCTTGTAGAGATCAAGTGCGTTCCCACCAACTGTCGTCTTCTGTTCCACTAGCACGACCCTAACGCCCGAGTCGGCCAGCTCCACTGCTGCGGTCAGGCCTGCAACGCCCGCTCCGATGATGAGTACCGGATCCGACACGTCCTGCCTCACCTCTCCTATCCCGTGAGATGATCAAGTATCGGATCCGCTGGGACCCGGTTCATGCTTAGTCCAACGTCATCTTCGCTCATTCCCATTGCCAACGCGAGAATCTGGGGATAGAACAGAACAGGCAGGTTGTACTCCTCTCCATACGTGTCTTTAATCCCAAATTGCTGAAGGTCGAGCTGGTTTCCACAGGCCGGACACACGACCATTATGAACTCGGCACCAGCATCCTTTATCGACTTGAGTTTGTCCCGTGCGAGTCGTACCGCAAGAGGCTCGTTCACCGGCAGGACGGTGGCACCACAGCACTGTTTCCAGAGTGGATACTCGACAACAGTGGCCCCCGTGACACGAAGCAGTTCGTCGAAGATATCGGGTGTGACCTCTGTCACGTCAGCCGGTCTCAGGAGATGGCACCCATAGTGTATCGCAATCCTCACACCGTCTAGAGGTCGCGTGACTTTCTTCTCGATCTCCTCGATACCTATGTCGGTATACATGGCCTCGATGACATGTCTGACCCTCACGGTCCCCTTTAACTCAAGTCCGAACTTCTCCAGCTCCTGATTCACCTTTTTCATGTCTTCCTCGTCATGTTTGAGGTGATAGAGGACATCTTTCAAGGAGCCAAAGCAGCCATTGCATGGCGTGACGATATCATGTCCCGTCTTCTCACCTATCGCCAACGTCCTAGCATTGACCAATAGCCAACCGAAGTAGTCGATGGCCCTCAGATTCGGGCTGCCACAGCATCCCACTCCCTCCATATAGATGAGTTCCATTCCCAGTGCTTCTGCGACCTTCAGCGTGGCAGCCTCGTAGTTGGGGTAGTTTGCTGGGACACTGCATCCCATGTAGAGGTTGTATGTCGGCATCTCACTGATCACCGCCCACAAGCCTGCCAGTACGCGTCCCCTTCAGGATGGACTTGAACTCGTCTGTGGAGAGTCCTGGAACCTCGGGCTCAAGATCAAGGTCTTCTCTCTCCCAGTCGGCTGTGACAACATAGAGCTGCCCCTTTTCCAGCAGTTCCTTGGCCAGCCCCAAGATGTTCTCTGGTACGTGTCCCTCCTCTGCTGCAAGGTTCTTGCAGTCAAACAGAATGTCGGTCACCCTGACATTCTGAGGGCAGCGTTCCTGACACTGGAAACAAGTCAGGCACTCCCATATCTCTCGAGACGTAAGCACCTCTTCTCGCATTCCCAATAGAATCATGCGAATCAGTTGATGCGGTTTGTACTTCCATTGGTTTGCAATGGGGCAGGCCGCTGTGCAAGTGGAACAGGCAAAACAAGCACTCAGCTCATCACCGTCAGGCATGCTCTGAATCTCTCGGCGAAAGTCCCGATTCAGCTTCGACATGTCTATTGGCTCAACTAAGGTGACCGGCGGTCCAGCCTTCTCATCGGTTTCTGTCATCGTCGTCACACCTTTGCGGACGCCGTCTGGCTAGGCGGAACTGCAACATTCGTGCCAGTATTAAAAGCTTCAGAAAAACAGGCGGCCGACAACGCCTCTCGCTCGCTCTGAGAGGCCCTGTTCATTTCTCTGATTGACTTGGGAGTCCCTTCTTGTAGACGAGTGACATTAGCAGCGACATCCAGCCTATGACAACCGTTTCGTACATCACGACATACACGGGTTCAAGTGTGTTCAGCGGGTACCTGAAGGCGCCCCATAGAGCAAGACACACACAGACAATCCATGCGATTACAATTATGAGCCGTCGCTGCATTCTCATGCGTTTCCACTCCTGCACGACGCTCTTATCATTTTCGAAGGTCCTCAGACAGTGCGGCAATGCTTGTTGCAATGTCTTGCCACATCTGGTCTGTCTGGCTACGAAGCAACGAGAGTGCCCGCAGGATGTACCCCTTGACAGCATCAGGACTACCGTGAAGCTCCCTTAATGTGTCTTCTCCAGTGGACAACAGACGAAGGACCTCGGTGAGGGCCACCTGAAATCGCTCGAATCCTTCGGCGCATTCTCCATGTTTCTGTTCAACAGCATCCAGTATGTCTTGAAGACGGTGGAGAATGTCCTCTGTTTCCATATCTAATCGCGCTCCACATCTTGTGCGACCACCCTGACGACCGTGCCATCACGTAGCCACACCTGCGCATTTGCAACTGGGATTGTAGCCACATCTTCCCTCTCGAATGGTCCATATGTCTTCTCATCCAGTCCTATGAATGGTGTATCAATAGGCCGTGTGAACATCACGGTCACATACTCCATACCACCATTATCTGTGGCCGCTACGCCACCGGTCGTTCTCTCCACCTCTGTGTCAACGGACACGCTGCCGGTGAGGACGGATTCCAAGAAGGAGGCGTGAGCACTGACTCCACGTGAAACCCTATTGTAAAACTCCTCCTCTGCAATGGTCATCACCCCAGCAGGGGATTGTTGTGCAAGTGCGGCTTCCAGTATCTTTCTCATTCTAATCTTGAGGAGGTCCGTCAACATGTACTCGAGATTCTCAATCTCTCGTGTGTAAATCTCTACTTGCAGGTTGTTGTCAGCTGGCACTTCTGTGAGAGCAAGCCTCACGTGCGACAGATATTCTGCCATTTTCCCTATAGTCAGATCATCTAGGTCTTGAAGTTCTTCCGAGTTGATTTCCTTCTCCCAGATGCGTCGTATGTTGTCATAGTTCAGTTCAGCCAAGAACTGCAACCCCCTTGCATAACAGGAACATGGCAGCACTCATAGGAAGGTCAACGACCTCGTCGCCGTAGGGCCCATATAACTCATCACCAATCCGAAACCTTGGCACCTCCAATAGACCACCCAGCACCCTGACACGCAGATTATCCGCGCCAAAGGCAAGTGCATCTGCAAATGGGTCGAAGTCCTCAATTGATTCTCTCGTGAGTTTCGCAACGACAAAACCGGTCTTGCCATGGATACTTCCGATGAGTCTTATTACCCTGTGAACATCATGAGTCACAGGCACATCTATCTTGCCACCGTACATGGCCACAGCGACTGTGGCTATCTCTCTCCACGACTTCACACTTATGCCTGCGCCCCTCCAGAACTCGGGCGGGTTCTTCAACAGTCCGGCAATGATAGCTTCCCTGTTTCTTCTCAGTCGCGAAACCCAATGCTGCCCTCCCTCATACGAGTCGATATTCCGTATCAAGTTCACGATGGCGTCTACAACACGACCCCCCCATCCGGCAAGGCTCCGCGCAGGAGCTTGAGGAATGTTCAGTGTGGTTCCAACAACGCTATTCCCATCGAAACCGACACCCGTGATCTCATGGGCTATCTCGACGCGTGCCGCAGAGTCTAGCTTGAAGACGCGGGGATCCCTGACACGGATGTGATATCCTCGATGCCCGCTGTAATTGATGACAATCTGGTCGGAATCAATCCCAAAGTCGCCCACTAAGAACTCATCGTAGACACGCAGGGTGTTTCGCCGGGCGTCGTCCATACATCTGTCACAGATCCACTTTCGTCTATGAAACTCCAGTCCACCGCACGAAGGGCACCCCTGTTCCGGAGGCTCTCCCCAACCTGTCTTCATGCAATTCGGATTCGCACACACCCAGCTGTCGTGTTCTTGCGTACAGGGTGCATCTAGGTGGTCTGCATCGATATCAAAGACAAGCTCGGCGCCCTGCCACTGTTTCTCCTGCATGTCTCTTGCTACTGGGATGTTGTAGAAGGCAGCAGAGTGATAGACGCTATGTGGGGCCCGTGCTGCAAGCTCAGATCTCATGGCCTTTGCAGTCCGGAAGCCAAGATGCCGTGACCAGTTTGTGGACGTAACTGTGGGCGAGTTGCACACGGGGCAGACAGATGGTCTTTGAATTGCAGTTCCCTTTCTCCCACAACCCACATATACGGTCTGACCCGAGGCATCTGTTTCGGCCCGGCGTGTGCAACGCCAAGTGTACTCCCATGTTTCCAAGGCGAACTCTCGCATGTGGAGTCTGTCAGGGGTGTCGATGTCGGCAGCGTGGTTTCTGTAGTACTGCTGGAACATGAGGCGTAGGAACTTCTGCCGTTTCTCCCGTTCTCTTGAGGACATTACGGTGACAGCTCCCGATGGACTCTATACATGAGGACTGGGGCCCCTTCTCTGCGGACTCCCCACTGACGGAGTGAGGTCCATCCACCTCTGCTTTCTTCTTCTGAATACGGTTTCTATCTCCTCCGCTCAATCCGCGGGGCGAGAATGAACTTGATAGCGCCGCCCTCGGCGACAGAGAACTCCATCTGAATCGGCTTGTCTGTCGCAAACTGGAGCACAAGACTGTCGCTTGACATCGCCTTTGAGATCTCTGACAGATAGCTGAGCGAGTACATTGCGGTGGCCGGTTTCTCCATCTGAAGGTCATACAATGGTGACTCATCGCCTATCTTGAGAACGACCTGGGCCTCACCAATGCCGCCCTCGCCGGTGAAGGTCAGGGACTCTTTGTCTGCATGAATCTTGATGTGCCCCGAAACCACCCCAATGTCCTTGACTGCCTGCTTGAACGCGTTCGCATACATCTCCGCACGAACATCATATGGCATTGGCTTGCTCTTTCTCTCCTCGTCCGGCGGTGTCAGGAGCATCAGACTGAACTTTCTGTCAGCTTGGCCAATCATTCGAATCTCGAATCTTTGCGTCTTCTCGTCGAGGCTGAACTCCAGTCTGTCATCACCGGCCATTCTCTTGCTAATCCTGACCAGCTCGTCCACACCAAGACAGACAACATGCTCGCCCTTGCAAGTGTATTCTTGGAATACCCCCGCTGGGAGCTTGAGGTCAATCATTGCTGCTTTCGACGAGTCGAGCTGACATAGCGAGATTCCGGTTTCCGATATCACGAAGTTGACCTCTGTCAGAAGAGTGGCAAGGGCATCCACTATCTGTTTCCAGGTCTTGGTACTATCAAGGGTCGCGTGAAACATGTCTGCTCCTCCGTTCAAGTTGATTGCTCATGAGCCGAATCCAGTTGAAAATCACCCATTCGCATCACGAACAGTATCAGTCTGTGCCGGACCTCCTCACTGAGGATGTGGTTCATCATCACGCGTTCCCCAATTAAAATAGATTGCCTCTGGTTGCAGATGCCTCACCGGACTAGATATGAATGTACCTCTCTCTCTAGGTCTAGTGTCCTCTTGAACTCTCGTATGTCCAAATCGGTGATATCGTGTGCGATATCAGCATTGAGAATCAGAGTCTTTCCGTGGTCCGTCTTCTTCTCTGTCACTTCTCCAATTAGGATGTACTTGTGTTCCACCTCGAGCTGCCCCTCGACAATCACTTGGATGGATCCAGCACTGTCCACATCATCCATCAGGTCCTGCACAATGGCCGTACCTGGTCGTGCCTCGACGACCAGTCCGATGATCCTAATGGGGCCCTCAATATCACTGTTCAATGAACGAATCGTGACCAGTGGTGAGGGGCGTCTAGCTCTGAAAGACTTTTCACTCATCCACCTCGTCTCCGCAAAGACCTCACTCGTACTATTGCGCACATGGTAAAAAAGGTCCACGGGTCCCTCAGCCGCCATATTCGCGCCATGTGTACTTGCACCTAGTACACCTGTAGAACTCGGTGGCCCCTTCATCTCCTCTCCGTGTCTGAACAGTCCAATAGTATGCCTCGTTATTGCCACATTTTGGACATGTGGCTTTTGTGACAGGCATCGGGATGGAGTCATCCTCTACGACCACAATCTTGTCGCGCGGCGACTTCTTAATCTTGTGTGACACCCTGAGATTGCCCTTCAACTCTCTCGTGTGGCCGCAGCTACGACATTTCAGGACGCGAGTCCCATCCTCCGATGTTACTGGGACCATCATCGCGCCACACTTATCGCAGAACTCCATGACATAGAACCTCGCGCGTTGCCCTCGTGGCGATGAATCCTCAAATTAAGGCTTGCGTCGCGGTAGCATAAGGCGAACATCACTGCGACTCTTTAGGAAGTCTTGAGGCCATGGTTTCCAAGAGCTTCTGAAATGCCAAGGCCGCAGCCTCTGCTTCTCGTTTTCTACTCGTCCTGTCATCGATGACAAGATTGCCCCTCAGAATCGTGATGATCTCTTCTATGGTTGTCTGCCCCGTGAGCCAGAGATATGCCATTATGGCCTCATAGGCATCGCCAGCGGCCCCCGCGTCAGTTCGTCTTCCAATCTGCCCGTAGATGGGATTTGATCGAATGGCCTTGGCAAGAACGCTGTCCCTGACCTTCTCCCCAACCATCTTGCCGATGGTTAGGCTCTTTGCCACAGAATAGCATAGGTTCACAAGCGTGTCGCCAATCTGAGCTAGGCCCGTGTCATTCATAATCTCTCGTGCAGTTTCATGATGTACCAGCGACCGCCACAAACGACCACGCGCCCGCAGGAATCCAGAGTGTCTACTTGACCTCGTGGTCAGAAACCGCTTGCACGAACTTCTTGCGAAACTCCTCCGTACGTGCAAGCATTTTCTCCAACGCTTCTCTCAAGACAACGTTGGCCTGTCGACGCTTCGTCCTGAGCGTGAACACGGGATTTGCCAAAAGGGGATGGTCAATGCTGTACCCCGCAAACTCCACCGCTGGCTCCTCTAAGAGGGTCTTACGGAGTAGGTTGCAGAAGGAGTGGCCCTCCCCCACTATCTCAATCTTCAATTCGTATCTGCTGCTCTCTAGGACTCGTGGTTCCATGATTACCTTCTCCTCTTAATGGATGATCTGCGTGGACCTGATGTCCTCCCTCGTGGTGAGTGCCTATCACCTCTAGGTCTTGATGGGGCTCTTCTGCCCGTGCCGGGTCTGGACGGTCTGTCCCTTCTCGGTGGCCCCCGTGTCATCCTCCTCCGCGGTGCGAGGTCAGGCCGCGGTTCCAAGCCGAATCGCTGGCCATAATCATTGGCAGTTTCACGGGTTTCTCTGTTCTCGCACTTCAAACAGATCATGTTATTGTGTGTAGTTACTGTCAAGGGATTGCCGCACTTCCCGCATTTTGCAAAGATTACTCCAAACTCTGGACCAACGAGGCTCAACTGAACTGGTAGCGTGTGTGTGTTCAGGGCCCTAGCCCGGACTATGTCGCCAGGCTTGAGAACATCGTACATAGACTTCACATAACGTCTTGTTACATTGCTAATGTGAATCTCACCCACAAGGGGATTGTGAATGTCCACTCCATTTCGTCTGACAATGTTGACTTCTGCTCGCTGATCGTACACATTGATGACCTCACCAAGAAGGACATCTCCCCGTATTGGCAGAGCGAGCCGTACCGAGCCATCAGGATCAACGACCTTTATCTCTCGCCTCTTGACGTCTACCGCAACCTCGCCCGAGGTGGCTGCATACACTATTCCATTCTCCTCATAGGTGCCGAAACTGGGAGAGAACTCTTCAATCACGCACAGTTGATCGCCAGGCACCACTATGTCCCCGCTCTTGACATCTGCCACTTCTGTCACCTCTCTTTCATCTCGATTCGATACAGATTCACTTTTGTCATGTGTTTCTCTTTTCTATGGAACTCGAACAGCCGTCGAATCGGGAACTCGAACGTTTCAACCTGGGTCACGATTCCTCCGAGTTTCTCGACGTTCCTCGTCAGGAATTGTCTGTTCTTTTCACCTGCCAGATGGATACTGTACGTCACTCTGGCTATGGACAGTGCCTTCCTCAGGAAGACTAGGTCGGCTCCGCGTTTCTTGACCCCAAAGGGAGGATTGCTCACCACAGTGTCTATGGTTTCTCTAAACTCCAGAGAAGGAACCTCCCCTAGGACCCAGTCTGTCGTGCCATCTGTCCCGAGCAGTTTCGAGTTCCGTTGGCAGACCTTTAAGGCTTTGGATTGTATATCGACCCCAATAACACGACGCGCACCCATCAGGGCTGCACCAATGGCAAAGACTCCGTCCCCGCATCCGAGATCGCACACGACCTTGTCAATGATGTCCCCGTGCTCCATCTGCGCGGCGTAGATTATCGCTGCTGCAATGGTCGCAGGCGTGGGATAGTCCTCCAGTGTGACCTCTCTCTCAGACCTTCTCTCTATCGTTTCGAGTGCAATCTCCAAATCTCGGAGTTTCATGGCGGTGTGTCCTCTCCCATGTCACGGCGCGTGTGGCCACTCGTATTGTTGATATGACTTTTGATGATAACACCTGTTGGTCAGCTAGACTGCTTGGTAATACGTGCCTTTATCTCCACAGGTTCCACAGGCTCCAGTGGATACAGAGGAAACAACGACGACTTCCAGTGGAGATGTGAAGCTGAGTTGGAGAAACCGCTTGACAAACTCTTCGACAAGTTCCTGCAGGGCCAGTCAATCTTCCGCAACCGAAACGCGTTGAGACCGACCTTTGTGCCTGACAAGCTACCGTACCGTGACGAACAGATGAGCAGAATCGCATCCATTCTCGGGCCCGCGCTTCGTGGTGCCCCGCCATCGAATATCCTCTGCTACGGGAAGACTGGGACAGGAAAGACGGTCGTTGCGAAATACGTCCTCAAGGCACTGATTGACAAGGCGACCGACAGCAGCGTCCGGCCCCCCTTGAGCGCCTTTGTGAATTGCCGCATTGTAGGTACTAACTACCGAGTGCTGAGAAGCCTATGCGAGCAGATAGGTGCACGGATGCCCGATGGTTCTGAGGTGCCATTCACTGGTCTTCCCACTGACGAGATTCGCAGTGTTCTCAAGAACAAGCTTGACGAGGAGGCGAACATTCTCGTTGTGGTTCTCGATGAGGTGGACAGTCTGCTCAAGCGTGATGTCACCCAAGGCAACGATATCCTGTACGGCCTCACACGGATGAACGGGGAATTGAAGAACAGCAGGATTTCCATCATTGGAATCAGCAACGACCTCAAGTTCAAGGAGATGCTGGACCCACGCGTACTCAGCAGCCTTGGTGAGGAAGAGGTCGTGTTTCCACCCTATAACGCCGTGGAGCTGAAAGGGATTCTTGAGCAACGAGTGTCCCTAGCATTCAACGATGGGGTGATCGCTGATGAGGGTGTGATAAACCTCGTTGGTGCCCTTGCGGCTCAGGAGCATGGTGATGCACGTCGAGCCCTTGATCTTTTGAGGACTGCTGGGGAGCTCGCAGAACGTCGAGGTGACGATAAGGTCACACAGGAACATGTACGAGAAGCACAGAAGATCTTGGAGCGTGACAGTGTTTCTGAGGCCATCAAGACACTTCCAATGCAGTCAAAGGCGGTCCTCTTTGCAGTCTATGCACTCACCAAGAAGGGCAAGCGTGACATCTTTACAGGTGAGTGTTTCAATGTCTACACAGAGGTTGCACGAGCATTGTCTCTGGACACTCTGACACAGCGCAGGGTTTCTGACCTGATCTCCGAGCTGGACATGTTGGGGCTTATCAACACTACCGTCATCTCGAAGGGGCGATATGGTCGTACGAAGAAGATAAGGCTGGCCGTAAGTAGGAAGCAGATTGGAGAGGTTCTTGACAGTGAGCCGCGCCTAAGCCGTATTGCAAAGGATCTCTTTGAGTGACTCGCTGACAGGTGCTCCCCGACGAAACTCTCTTTATCGTCAGGGGGCATTGCCTTCTCAGCCATGACAAAGTTCGAGCTTATCAGAGAAGTGATGCTAGGGAATCTTGCTGAAACTGTGCCAGTGTCCGTCTGGAAGCATCACCCCCAACATGATCGGACACCCGAGGGACTTGCGGAGGCGGAGATTGCGTTCCATCGCAGGTTCAATCACGACCTGTTGAAGATATCATTTCATGGGCGCTATCCTGTGGTCGATTGGGGGTGTGAGGTCATCTATAACGGCGCAATCTCAGGCTCAACAACATGCAAGAACTGCCGTGTGCAGGAGGCGAGCGACTGGGAGGTTCTCGAGGCTGTCGACGTCAATGCTGGTGAATTCGGGCGACAGGTCCGTGCAGTGGAACTCATCCACGAGTATGCACAAGACCGCGTTCCCACAATGGCGACAGTCTTCGACCCCGCGATGGTCGCTGACAAACTATGTGAGGGGCCTGTGACAGACTACTTTGATACACATCCCAATCTCATGGAACGAGTGCTCGAGATTATCACAAACGTCATGGCCGACTTCGCAAATGCAACACTCGATGCCGGTGCCGACGGACTATTCATCGCATCACAACACTCCACGGAAACTTCGGTCAACGACGAACACTATGAGCGATTCGTCCTACCGTATCAGCTCAGACTCATATCTCGTGTTCGCGGTCGCGCTGACTTCATAGTGTTTCACCTGCATGCACGTGAGCCCGGAGAGCGGATACGGTTTCGCACAATCTCACGTGTCCCTGGTGTGACGGCGATTAGCTGGGAGGATCAGAGTGCAGCTCTCAGTCTAGCTGAGGGAAAAAAGATTAGCCGGCGGGGAGTTCTTGGGGGAATTGACCACAACGGTGTTCTTCGTACTGGCGACCGTGATGCCGTAGAAACTCAGATCCTCTCGGCCCTCCGAAACGCAGGATTGAGCGGGGTCATAGTTGCTCCCGGGTGTGTCATCACGGTGGACACCCCTGAAGAAAACATTCTTACTGCCGTTGAAACGGTACGCTCAATCGATCCGTGGTCAAAGGAGTGGGAGGCCTACGCTTGAAGAATCGTGAGATAGCAAGGCTCCTTCATGAAATCAGCGTCTTGCTTGAGGTGGAGGGAAAGAACAAGTTCAAGCCCCGCGCATTTGCCCGGGCGGCACGCTCTGTCGAGGCATTGGGTGAAGACATAGAGGCGGTTGCCGCTCGAGATGCGTTGACAGAGATCCCGGGTGTGGGGAAGTCAATTGCAGAGCAGATTCAGGAGTATCTCGCCACTGGAAAGATGTCGACGCTAGAGAAACTACGACAGCGAATTCCCGTCAAGGTCGAAGAACTTGAAGCGATTCCCGGTGTGGGCCCCAAGACTATCAAGCTCTTGTATGAGAGTCTTAAGATCACGGATCTCGAGTCACTCGAACGTGCCATCAACGAGGGTCACCTGAAGGGTCTACGGGGAATAGGCCCCAAGACCATCACGCAAATCGCTGAGGGTATCGCGCTCGTGCGTGGTGTGATGAGTCGCACTCTTCTCTCCGAGGCGCTACCCATTGCCGATGCCATCGTGGAACATCTGAAGAGTAGTGCTCCGGTTACCCGGATTGACGTGGCTGGCTCACTCCGTCGCAGAAAGGAGTCCGTCGGTGACATAGATATTCTTGTTCTAAGTGAACGGCCTACCGATGTTACCGACGCGTTCGTCAGCTATCCTGATGTATCAGATGTGCTGCTGCGCGGTGACACGAAGACCTCCATTCGCCTGACCAACGGTCTCCAAGTCGACCTGCGGCTGCTTCCAATAGAGAGCTATGGGGCTGGTCTTCAGTATTTCACTGGTAGCAAGGACCACAATGTACACCTCCGGACCATTGCACAGCGTGCAGGTATGAAACTCAATGAGTACGGCCTTTTCAAGGGCGAAGAACTTGTTGCGGGAGCAGAGGAGTCTGAAATCTATCAGTCACTGGGTCTGCAGTTCATTCCACCAGAGCTGAGAGAGGACCAAGGCGAGATTGAGGCTGCAAAGGTCGGACGACTTCCCTCCCTTGTAGAACTCGATGATATCCGCGGCGATCTGCACATGCATACAGATTACTCTGACGGTGTGAATACGCTCGAGGAGATGGTCGAAGCTGCTGAGGCTTTGGGCCATGAGTACATTTGCATTGCCGACCATACAAAGAGCCTGACAGTCGCGAAGGGAATGGACGAGGAACAGATTCTCAGGCGCATCGACGAGATCGACGACCTGAACAGCTCGGGCAGATGGCACGTTCGTGTGCTGAAGGGGGCCGAGGTGGATATCCTGCCAGACGGTACTCTTGATCTCGAAGATGATGTTCTGTACCAGCTAGATGTCGTGACTGTTTCTGTCCACTCCAAGATGCAAATGGGCCGCGCGACAATGACCGAACGAATCATACGCGCTATCGAACACAAACACGTTCACATTCTTGGCCATCCCACTGGTCGGAAGCTGTTCAAACGTCCGGCTTACGATGTGGACATCGAGGCCATATTTGAGGCTGCCCGAGGTAGTGGTGTGGCGATGGAACTGAACGCTTATCCGGAGAGATTGGATTTGGGCGCCGGTCACCTTAGACTTGCCAAGCGAATGGGCATTCGAATCGCCATCAATACAGATGCGCACAGAACATCCGAACTTCACAACATGCGTTTCGGTGTGTTCCAAGCTCGTCGTGGTTGGCTTGAGGCAGACGACATCATAAACACCCGCTCCCTAGACGAACTGTTTCGTTTCCTCAAGAAGTGAGCATGCTGGTCGTGTCCACCACAGAATGGTCACATCACGTGACTACAAGTCGTGACCGTTGAATGTGGCTTCGCATTATATACTCTCTCTGTGTCATGTATCGTGTGAAGTACCATGGCACGACTCAAGAAGTTCCGGGATGCAGGCGCTAAGGCGCGTGAGGTGAGCAACGTTTCAAGGTGGAACCGCCCTGCTGCGTGGAGGTTTGCACGATGAGCGATGCTGACTACAAGCTAGTCCGGAGATACCGGGTTGTCTACAGCCGCATCTCCACCGAGGCACTGGCCTATGCCTACCTCACAACAGTGCGAGGCGGCTGAGGTTGGACCGACAGTTCGACAGTCCGCCGAAGAGGAGGAGCGCTGCACGCTCCCCTACGCGGTCTGCAATCTCTAGGAGAGAGGTTCTTGCGCTGGAGGCAACGTGAGAGTCTCGCACGTTTTTTTTCCAGACAATCATAATGGCACCAAGTACGAGTGAAGAAAGAGAGAATTGGTGCCGAGGACGAGATTCGAACTCGTGAACTCCTACGAGAGTGGATATCTCATCTGAGAGTGGTCCTGGATCTTGAGTCCACCGCCGTTGACCACTTGGCTACCTCGGCACACTGGGAAGCTATTCTGCCGAGTTGGTTTATAGGAGTTTCCTTGAGCACCGCACATTCACGCAAATAGAGCCTACACCATTTCCTCAAGGTATGGTCTAATCTGATCGTAGAACTCCATGAGTATCTTTGACTTCGGATCCTCTGACTCTAGAATGAAGAGACGAATCTGTCTTCCCACTTTAATCTCTTTGATGAGACCCATGTCCACGAGAGGCTGGACAACACGATGGATGGTCGAGTGAGCCAAGCCGGTTTCCTTTGCAATCCTGCTTAGGTTGAAGAATTCCTTTGGTCTATCAAGGAAGTGCTGAACAACACGGGTCTGCGCCTTCGAGTTGAATATCTTCTCTAGTAGCCTTCGCATGATGTGCACTCCTCCTCAGGTCACTCTCTCAGCCTCGTGGACGATAATCGTTCCCACCCTCTCGCCACTAATGATGCGTGCAAGGTTCTGAGGGTCACGGCCATCAAATATGACGGTTCTGATTCTTGAACGGGCCACAACTCTTATCGCAACGGGGTCGAACAGACGATACTCACCAGCCCGTGTCCCTCCACCCGAGAGTATCTTCTCCAACTCTCTGATAGAAACCATGTCGAGCCTTCTCGCATCCGGTGACTTCGGGTCCTTATCGTAGACCCCGTCCACATTTGTCGCATTGAGCAGCATATCTGCGCCGACCAGCTCCGCGGCAAGTGCCGCTACTGCATTCGTAGACTGTCCGGGAGTCAATCCGCCCATTAGCACAACGCGCCCCGTGCAGAATCCGGTTTCCAGCTCGTCAAGTGAGTCTACAACCTTGGGATATGCAAGGTCGCCGAGTGCTGCACAGAACAACTCGGCATTGAGCCTTGCGGTCTTGATTCCCAGCCAGTCGCATTGGGCCTCGTTGGCGCCAAGGGCACGTGCTGCAGATACAAATGCGCGAGCGGGTCTGCCACCCCCAACTATGACTATGAACCTGTGACCCGTCTGTATGAGGTCCGTCAAAGTGTCTGCGTAGGCTCTTATCCTTTCCAGGTTTACCTCTCCCGTGTCGCTGTACAGGAGTGAGCCTCCGAGTTTCAGAACTGCTCGCATATTCCTGCTCCTGCTCTTACAAGCCGGGCAGCTCTCGGGTCAGCGCCTAAAGAAGCTTTCCCGAATAGACCGACCTCTCGAATTTTCGAAACATGTCGATTTAGTATTCGGCGCCATACCGATTCAGAACGCAGAGTCGAGCGGGCATGAAATCTCGTACTCACTGTTTATATGGAGTCGCACACCTCAAGGTACGATTCTCACGAGGTGAATCTATAGTTGAATCTTCGAGTCCTCAGAGTAGCATGTGTGGTCATTGCCGCGATGATTGTCATTGCGCCATCCACCGGAAAGGCGGCAGTCACGGGACAGACCTATCGTTTTGTTGCCCACTGGCTTGATCAGACTTGGCAACAGAATGATGGCCCCCTTGTGACATCCGACGTATATGGCGAGTTCGTTGTTCATGTCTGGAATATATCGCAGCAGGGCGGCGACGACGTGATCATGTACAACTACAAGGGCTGGGCTCTCTATCTCAATCCTATGTATGTCGAGGTAAATGACTCGGTCGCCTTTCAAGATAACAAGGTCTACTGGACATTGCAGACCTTTGATAGCGATGGGGACAACCGATCCGAGTCAGCTGCCTTCGGTCTGCATCCAAATTACTCCCCATATCATCCTGGCCACTACCTCTTCGTGAATCCTATATGGAGCACTCATGAGACCAACTGGAACCAGGCTGTGGCGGACACCGAGAACAACAGCTGTGTTGATCAGGGCACCTTTACACATTCAGCGGCGGACGGGCGCTTCTCCTTCAGTATCACGGTGAGCGTGGAGGAAACGCAGTATGAGATGAATGGTACGTATACCTACAAACTCTCCGCACAGTACGACGATGACGGTGTCTTGACGAGCATGCGCTATGATTTCTCAAGGTCTATGAGCCGTGCAAACCTAACAATTGAATCCACGACCACCTTCAGAGTTGAACGTGTGACAACGCCCATTGCACCAACAACTGGTTTCAATCTCGAAACCAACATTCCCCTCATGTACGTGGCATTGATTGCCCCCGCATGTGTGATTGTGGGTCTCCTCATTGGCAAGAAGGTCTTCGGATAGTGCCAGCTGGGGGCCTGCAATGGCCCCCTCCTGTACTCGTCATCGATACCAGCGAGCATAGATGCCAAGGATAATCACACTTAGCCAGAAACTCTTAATTGATGAATGATTGACTGACGCCAGCCGAAGCAGAACATCCTCAGCTGGTACTAAGGAGACTGAAGGACTTGTCAAAGAAGTTCAAACCCAGACTCACCTCCAAACGATGGAAGCCCTCTGCGGAGGAGGAACTCATTGATACATGGTTGAGAGAGAAGACGTACGAGTTCAATCCGAACTCTGGGAAGATAATCTACAGTGTTGATACACCTCCGCCATACTTGTCAGGCCATGTCCATCTGGGTCAGATGCTTCACTACACACAGATTGACATGATTGCAAGATATCGCCGTATGCAGGGCTTGGAGGTGAACTTTCCTCTTGGAATAGATCGCAACGGTCTGCCTGTGGAGCTGAGGGTTGAGAAAGAGTTCGGCATGAGCATGCACACCACACCAAGAGCGGAGTTTGTGGCCAAGTGCAAAGAGCAGCTTGATCATTACGAGAAGGAAGTGATAGATGCCTTCAAGCGGTTTGGAATTGGGTTCAACACCTACGACCCCGAGGGCAGCTATCGAACTGACAGTCCTGAATATCGAGCTGTGACCCAAGCTACCTTCATAGATCTATGGAATCGTGGTCTGATCTACACCGACTATCGACCAAACAATTGGTGTTTTGATTGTAGAACCACGATTGCTGACGCTGAGGTGGAGTATGCTGAGCGTCAGAGCACTCTCAACTATCTCTACTTCGAGGTTGAGGGCATGGAACCCCTCAAGATTGCCACCACTAGGCCAGAGTTGCTATGCGCGTGTGGAGCCGTGTTCATTCATCCAGATGATGAGCGCTATCGTGGATATGCGGGCAAGAAGGCGAAGGTGCCGCTGTTTGACTTTGAGGTGCCTATCATCGAGAGCCCGACGGCACAGATGGACTTCGGTACTGGCGCATTGATGGTGTGCAGCTATGGTGACATGGCTGACGTAATGGCGTTTCGCGACTTCGCTCTGAAGCCCATAGCTGCAATTTCGCCAGATGGTACAATGACGGAGGCGGCGGGCAAGTATGCTGGTCTTCCTGTGGCTGAGGCCCGCAAGAGGATAATCGAGGATTTGAAGAAGAAGGGTCTTCTATTCAAACAGGAGCCAACGATACAGCGGGTCCCCCTGTGCTGGCGAAGCAAGACCCCTATCGAGTTCATAGCAATGGACGAGTTCTATCTCAAGCAGACTGAGTTTGTAGACAAGATGCTTGAGATTGCGAACAACACCCGCTTCTTCCCGCCTTTTCACAGACAGATTCTGATTGACTGGATAAACCGTGTGTCAGTGGACTGGCCTATCAGTCGAAGGCGATACTACGGCACCGAGATTCCAGTATGGTACTGTAACGCCTGCGGTGAGGCCGTGGTGCCCGAACCCGGAGAGCTGAGATACTATCAGCCTTGGCGCGAGAATCCTCCCTTTGACAAATGCCCCAAGTGCGGCGCCTCTGAGGGCTTCAGAGGTGAAGAACGAACCTTCGACACATGGATGGACTCATCGATCAGCGGGCTGTACATAATCGGGTATCTTCGCGATGAGGAGCTATTCAAGAAGGCCTTTGGTAATGTGATTCGACCGCAGGGCAAGGAGATTGTGCGGACCTGGCTCTATTATTCTCTGCTCCGGACATATCAGCTTCTTGGTGAGCCCGCCTTTAAGGAGGTGTGGGTGTCCGGGCATGTGGTGGACGAAAAGGGTGAGAAGATGAGCAAGTCCCGTGGCAACTCTCCACCTCCGGGGCCGTTCATTGAGAAATATGGTGCAGATGCAATGCGTCTGTTCGGAGTCCTCGAGGCTGGGCTGGGTAGTGACATCCGGTTCTCGGAGGAGCGTCTTGGTGGAGTGGCCCGTTTCATGACTAAGCTCTGGAACATCGCACGGTTCATCTCCATGTTTCCCATTCCAGAGAGGATGGACTTCAAAGACCTGACCCCAGTTGATCAGTGGATTCTGGCTGAAACTAACAAGATGTTGGAAACAATCACCCCTGAGTGTGAGGTACTGGACTTTCACAAGCCCGCCATTGAGCTCCGGCGGTTCGCTTGGAGCTTTTTTGCAGACCATGTTCTTGAGATGCTCAAGGGACGAGCCTTCAATAGTGATGGCCAGTTTTCTGAGCTTGAGCAGCAATCCGCATGGTTTGTGCTCCACGAGGTCCTGAAAGTGATTCTGAAGGCCTTGGCACCCATGACGCCTTTCATTACTGACAGAATCTACCGTGAGCTATACAATAAGAAGGGCATTCATCGGGAGCAGTATCCCATACCCGTGGATGAATGGAAGTCTGAGCTGAGCGGGCTCACAGACCTAGTGTTGCAGACTAATAGTGCCTTCTGGCGATTCAAGCGAGAGAACAACATCTCCCTGCGCCAAGGTCTACCAGAGGCTTACATCCCTAAGAGTCTGCGCCCATGGGAAGCTGACCTGAAGGCGATGCACGGCATCGAGAAGCTCGGGTTCGGCAGTCCTACCACGAATGGATTCCATGAGGTGCCGATATACGAGAGTGGGGGCAAGGACTCGCTCTTTGTGAGGTTTCCCTCGTCCTCCGAGGAGTAGACATGCCTACTCCACTACCACTTTGTTCTTGTGGTCAACCTTGCACTTCATGCTGTTCGTCACAAGGCAGTACTTTCCGGACAGCTCCAGCGCCCTCTCAGCCTTGTGCACCAATTCCTCTGATTCGACTACAACCGTCGTTTCAAGCAGGATATGGGTGAACTGAAATCCCTTTTCCACCCTCTCTAGCGTGCCAACGCCCTTACATGTGAATCCCTTGAAGTCGAATCGCATCTTCTTGGAGAACGTGACAAAGGTCGTCATCATACATGTGGCTGCAGCCGCCACGAACAAGTCCTCTGGTGATATGATACCTGGAACTCCGCCTTCAAACTCTGGCGGTGTCGCAATCTGGATTGTCGGCTTACCCTCAATGATGAGGTCGCCAATCCTGTCGTGATCCCAGTCAACTCTGACCTCGTACCTATGCGACTCGTCGCTCATTTGTTTCACCGCCAACAGCGGACTCGTTGCTCAGGAAAAGCGTTTGGGTTGCTCTGCGCGCTCTGTTTCGAACCTGCCGTCTGACAGTGTCGGGCCGCTTCCAGCAGCAAGGTGCTCGGCCAGCCACCCTGACGTTGCGTTGAGGCGATTGTCGAACTCTGGAACAAATGGCTTGATGTCAATCAGAGGTGTGCCGTCTACCATATCGGCGCCCCTAAAGACAATCTCAGTGCCATCGATTTTGATAAGTTCGACGATTGAGAGACCAATCCGATTGGGACGGGCTGGTGCTCGTGTTGCAAAGACACCGTGAGGTTTCTCGTCGAGGTATGGTTTCACACGGAGACGAGTCGTCTGGGCTCTATGGAACCAATAGATCAGAATCACATGAGAGAACTCGTCCAACGACTCAAGACCGTCTACATACTCCTTATCTATCTCCACTGTGCCAATTGCATCGGACATACTTGACTGGATTGGGACACCACGATTTACAGGAAACGGCGTTCTGATTGTGCCGATGGGCTTGAGAGTCATTTCGCCTGTCAATTATGGTCGACCACTCTGTAGTAGTTGTCAGGACGGCACATGGGCGTCCAAGTATGCTTCAATCTTCCCATTCCCCACTATCGTCCGTTTCATCGGAATCATGCTACAACGACCTCATAGTCATACTTCACAGAGGACTTGAGACTATTTCCAACGAAGCAGTACTTGCCTCCCAGCTCCAGAGCACGTTCAATCTTCTTTGTCAGTGCCTCATCTGCGACCTTGACCATGGCGTTGACATCAATCCGTGCGACCTCAAAGCTTCGCCCGACGCGTTCCAGCACGCCTCGGCCGTGAGCCTCGAAAGACTCGAACTCTATTCTCATCCTTCTTGTGAAATAGACAAACGAGTTCATGAAACATGTTATCACGGCTGCCACCAGAAGATGTTCTGGTGTATGGTATGTTGGGGGCATACCTGTTCTGATGGTAGGCATGCCCGGCACAATCACCTCGCCAAACGGCCCCTCTATCCACTTGATGGCCACATTGAATTCTCTCGGTTCGTCGGTCATGACATGCTTCTCTGCAGATTTGTCTGTCATGTTTCTGGTTTCCTCAATCTGAATACCATGAACATCGGGATACGACGTTCTCGCTCGAAAAATGGGTCATCATTCATAGGTTGGGGCTCCTCAATCGTGTCCACTTGGAAACCTGCCTCACGTGAGGCAGCAAAATAGGTCGTGATCGTCCGATGGTAGAAGGTTATAGGCTCGGGGAACCTCTCTCCCCCTCTGCGCTTCCAGAACCGTTCGTACGGTCGCTCGTCAAAGTACTTGTCGACGATGAAGCATTTTCCTACTCTCCGTCCTGTCTTGTGGTTCCTCTCGCCAAGTTCCCATCGCCCCGGGCCGTAGAAGTTGAATGCCGGATGAACGATAGAGAAGACTACAATTCCTCCGGGTCTGAGCACTCGGTAGAACTCCGCTAGAGCTCTCTGCAGGCAGGGAATGTTGAGAAGAACGAGATTGGACAACACAACGTCGAAAGAGGAGTCAGCAAAGTCCCGTAAGTCACATACATCCCCAACGCTGAAGGATACAGAAACGTTCTCCTGCTGTGCAACCACACGGCTGATCTCAACTAGTTTCTCCGACACATCAACTCCCGTGACGATTGCCCCACGCCTTGCAAAGAGCCGTGACAGGTATCCCTCTCCGCATCCCGCATCGAGAATTCGGATACCCATGACTTCACCAACAAGGCGTTCGATGGCTGGCAGTAGTATTGACTGGTGGTATGGTGTGCCCGTTCCTGCTATCAGCTCTGCATATGCTTCCGCATTACGATTCCATCGATTCCTCAATAGAGGCTCCATGTCATACTCCTCACGGTACTTGCAATCGTCTATGACAGACTCGTTCCCTCTTCAAGTCGTAGCATATGGTTGTTGAAAAAGAGTTGGATGTTGGTGGACCGGGCGAGATTTGAACTCGCGGCCTCCTGGATGCGAACCAGGCGATCTACCGGGCTAATCTACCGGCCCACGACAGACACACTCACCGTGTCATCGGTTTAAAACCTTGTCTACTCATATCTCGATTCCGAACGCCTGTGCGAAGCGTTCAATCTTTGCAAACTCACGCAGGAACTCCCGCCCCCGATCTGTCAGCACATACGTGCGGCTGTTACCGTCCACGTTATTCTCCCTCACAAGACCCTTCTCGATGAGCTCATCGAGATACTGCTTCAGTCTGTCATGAGAGAGGTTTGCCCCGTACAGGATTCTCGTTGGTCCCGCACCACCCTCACCCTCCTCCAAGATGGCACGCATCATGTCAGCTAGGATGCGCATCTTCGAGCGGTAGGGTTTCTTGGACCTCATTCTTCCTTACCTACCCTGATTGTCATTATCAGCAGAGTAGATAGACCAAGAAACTGAAGGACCTGACTCACAAGATATCCGCCAAAGTCTGTCTGCGCGGCCACAATCGCGATATGGCTCAATAGCAATAAGAGGAACCCCATGAGGACGTAGAGCGTGTACTTCGAACGTGCCGACGCATAGTTCATCACTGACTGAAGAACAACCATGATTAAGACGATGATCGCAACAAGGTCGAGGTTGGGGTCAGTCAGGATTGGGAGTGCAAGCATCAACAGCAGACCACTGCCATTTGTGACCATCTCCACGCCTCTCGTGGGTCGTGTGGATATCAGAAAGAGGAGATATGCCATGACCTTCATCGAGCCATAGGCAATGGCGATTACCACTAGGAGATGCCCTGACCCTCCAGTTACGGCGAAGTACCATGTACCTATGACCCGACCAAACATCGCCGCCGATAGAACTAGGAATCCTGTGGATAGATCAGACAGCCTCTTCTGTCCTGACATTCTGAATGCCATGTTTGCGAAGTGGCTGATAGCTAGGGACATGACCCCTGCAATCATCTCAAGCAGGAGGTCGAGCCGAATCAGTGATAGAAGAGCATCCTGCATGGTGTTCCGCCTGTCAGGTCCCCGGTCTGTTCCGGTCTATATCGTGACTGTATGAATCATCCAGCATTTGACTCATACTGTGATGTATCGGAAAAGCGAAGGAATCTACTATACGAATCGTATAGGCGAATCATCTAGTCACATCGTTCATTCCTGCTTTATATTCAACAGTGCATATTCTTCCCCGCATCACCATGAAACCACACAAGACACTAATCCTCATCAGCGGCGTGGTGCTCATCTTCATACTGATGGTGCCGGTGATGTCTGCGCCTGTGGCTGCAACAGATGTTGAGGCCTCCGAACATGGCACCCGCATCTCTGTAGGCGATACATTCGCGATTGATACGCGTGGCCGTATGTTCCAAGGTCTAGAGCCGTCGAGCACGTGGACACCTGTCAAGATGCACCTCGAGTTCTGCGTCCAGGGTATGGGCGACCAGCGCGCGTATGTGAATGTGACCTCCGGCCTTGTCACTATCGGCGAAACTCAACTCACAGTCGTGGAAGGCATTGGAGTGATTGGTCGTCCCACCGAGGGCCGATTTCGCGGGCGCATCGTCTTTGGCATCCGACTAAACTTGACGGGCGTAGATGGCAACAATGCAACTATATCGATTCGCGGCACGGTTCGACACACTCACGACCATGGTCCTGTGCTGCTCATGAGGGGGCGCATTCTCATCGATGGTGATGTCCATGGGCTGGCCCAGATTGGGCGGGCCAGTCGCATTCAATCATGATGGAAGAGACCGACGACTGCAAGCGGCAGAAGAATCGTCCTCTGCCACGATGAATGGCGGGGTCAACCCGCCCTTCCATCACTCCTTCTTGATCATTGCCTCGATCTTCGCGACCTTGTCCTTTATCTCCCTGTTCTCCTGTTCTAGCTCTTCGACGCTCTTTCTGATGGATTCCAGCTCAGTCTTATCCTTCTTCTTACTCAGAGTCCTGATGGCTTCTCTTGCATACCTGACAACGGTCGATTCAACAGCGGCGTCAGCAATCTTGCTGAGGGTCGGGATTAGGGCAGCATCCTCGTACTCTTTCGCTGCCAGAAGAGCTGCCACTTGCACTCTATACGATCTGTCACTTAGAAGTCGCTCAATATCGCTGCGAATCTCAGGGTGCTTGTCCCTGTGCCTCTTGCCCAGCCGCGCAAGCGCCCGTGGAACGATTCTTCGCAGATAGTCGTCCACGCCGGGTGGCATGTACTCTCTGACTACGTCTATTGCCTCCTCTCTCTCAGTTTCCACAATACCATTGAGGTATCCCTGCATTATGATATTGTGCCAGCTTGATGGAGTGGTCTTCATGCGTTCTCTGAGCAAGCCGAATGACTTGTCGTGTTGCAGCTTTCCGATTGAAGTGGCCGCAGCAGAGGGCACAAAGTAGCTCTCTGTATCGTCAAGCATCTTTACCAATGCCTTGAGGGCACGCTCATTCTTGTAAAACTGACCAAGTGCGGTTGCCACGGCAGTTCGGGCTCTTGTGTTCGGCAGACCTACCCCTTTGAGCAACTCGTCAAGGGCTGCCTTGGTCTTGAGGGAGCCGAGAACCTTGGCGACCTCTGCCTGTACCCCCCAGAATGAGTCCTCGACAAGCGCCGTGCCGAGCGCTGAGAGTGCCCTTGGTGTCGGTTTCTTTCCCAGTGCCTGTGCTGCCTTGATGCGCTGGATGATATTGGTGCCATGCAAGAGCTGTTCGATCCACATGGGCTCAGGCTTCTCAATATCCGCATCCATTAGGACAGCGTAGTCCGGGTCAATGATGATCTGCTTGGGCCTATTGCCCATGGGATAGTAGAAGCTGTGAACGCGGTCAGTGACCTGAACGGTGTATCTCGTACGTTCGTCATCATCATTGACAAACTCCACAGTAAGAGGAAATCTGAAGACCTCGGGGGTCATTCCATCATCACTCTTCTGTGTCTGCTCAATCTTCACCAACGCGTGGCCTAGTTCAGAGTCGTACGAACACTTGATCTTGCACTCCGGATAGCCCGCCTTGTAGAGCCACTGTTCGAAGAACCATCCAAAGTCCTCCCCTGTCATCTCGGTGAAGAGCGCCTCAAGATCGTGTGTGTAGACTGACTTGAATGAATATCTCTTGAGCCACTCCCCCAGTATCGTCCACCATCGTTCCTCGCCAACCAGATGCTTTAGCATATAGTACCGCCATGCAGCGCCGGGATAGAGGTGCCTGTCGAAGACATCGCCGCCACGCTCCCACTCGTTCTGGACGATGGGTCTTCTGTACTTCTTTTTGTCCTCCTCGAAGTATGCCACCTGCTTGCCGTACTGCTCGTACAGATACTCATCCTCGCCCTTGTCGTGCCGCTTCCACTCGTTCTGCATCTGTGTCGCCCAGCCCTCATTGAGCCAACCATGTGTCCATGTCCTGCAGGTGGTCAGGTCCCCGCCCCACGCATGAGCCAGCTCGTGGGAAACCAGTCCATCAGAGTCGTAGTCCTTGTGGGCCTTCTCGTCATGTAGAGTGGCGTCCGTCTGTGTTGTGGCACTCACATTTTCCATCCCGCCGATGATGAAGTTTGCAGCAGTGACCTGTGCATACTTCGCCCATGGATACTTCACGCCCAGCTTCTCCTCGAAGAATTTGATCATCGCTGGAGTCTTGCCAAACGAACGGTAGACGGTTTCTCGATCCCACTTCTTGTGTGCGTAGTAGCTCACCTCAAGGTCGCCGAGGTACTCCTTGTACTCCACATACTCGGAAATCGCCACGGTCATGAGATATGCGGGAATTGGCTGTTCCTGCACCCAGTGAAATGTGACAGTGCCGTCATCATTCTCTCTTCTCTCTTTCAGGTAACCGTTGCTCATGGCGAAATAGCCGGCGGGAACAGTGACAATGATCTCCACCGGAAACTTGTGGCTTGGATTGTCATAGACAGGTACCACGTACCTTGCGTAGTCATCTTGCATTTGTGTCCAAGCGCTGCTCTCGATGTCTGGAAACTCCGGGCACGGATTTGTGAAGTGCAGTCCTCCCCTGGGATGGTCAATCACGTACTTGAACACGAGCTCGGTGCTCTCACCCTGCGATAGAGGTGCATGCAGATATACGTTCATTGTAGTTTCATCGGGATTTGCATCCCACCGCAGTTCATGGCCGTCAGCGTCCTTGACGAACTCGATGTCCAGCTCGGCCATGTGAAGCCTCACAGTCCTCAGTTTGGGTACGATGGATGTTATCCTGAGTTGCGAGAGGGCCTCCACTCGTTCGTTTGCAAGGTCCATCCTCCAGTCCATCAGAAGATGGTCGATATTATAGTGGCGTGGTGGTGCCCATTGTGGCCTTGCCGTAGGAAATGTAAACGACTCTCGTTCTCCCGCAACAATGTTCTCAAGCTCGTGGGCGGTGCCCCTCATCAGACTCTCAAGGTACTCGTGAAAGTCGGTCACAACAGTTGCCTCAATCTGTTCTGTGTCAGCTGGCATTCTCACATGGGACTACGTCCATATTAAGAGAGCCGACGGCGGCAACATTGACAACTGTTCACAACTCTGCTTGCCTGAAGGAGGTCGTGTCTTGCACACACATCATTATCGCTGGTCGATGTTGGAACGAACGCGTATCATGGCGTTGTGACGAGCACATCGACTACACATGCCGTTCGACCAAGTCGGTGACTATTCAGTGCAATCGCCAATTGTACGTTTTTGAGCGCCTTGGAAAGCTTTTTATTCGCATCAATCGCGCTAGTGTCTTGGCTCGCATCCAAACGGTGTCAGGTCGGATGCTCGCGGCGTTGCCCGTGCGATGATGACTCCTGATTTCCAGATGCGAGAATATGATGCGGACGTGAGATAGACTGGCGCGAGCTGCGTGCCAGAATCCCCTCAGGTCTAAGATATGCTCAACAGTGCAGGAAACACGGGGTGAGCTTCCCTGCCATCTCGTCAAGCCTGTACTTCACCAAGTGGTACGTGTGCATTGGATTGTGCAGCGAACCGGTTCAACCTCCGGTCCGTTCACCTTGCCGAACCTGTACAGTCCGATCAACTCTAGTTGATCCTGCTAGAGGACACTGCTATCGGCTTGGGGTTAAGACATGCAAGTGGAACGGGCTCGCATCCGAGTCCGTCGCGAACGGCTCAGTAGTGTCGCTAACCTACCCTGTGGAGGGGCATAACGCCGGGAAACTGGCGCTAATTCCCCATAGGAGCAATGTTCTGGAAATGATATTGCTCTGAAAAGGGTGTCCCAGGTATGTGGGGCTCTCCGCCACAGGACGGGGCGGCACCGGATCATACTTGTAAGTGGGGTAACTGCCCACTTAGGTTATGACCCGAACGGGCGATGTAAGTCGTGGCCCGGAGAAGGGCACTGAGACAAGGGCCCTAGCCCCACGGGGTGCAGCAGTTACGAAACCTCACCAATGCGCGAAAGCGTGAGTGGGCCAAGCCGAGTGATGGGGGATAACTCCATCTGTGGCGGATCCGCAAGATGGACCGCTAGAAAGGAGAGGGCAAGGCTGGTGCCAGCCGCCGCGGTAAAACCAGCTCTTCGAGTGGTGTCCACGATTATTGAGCTTAAAGCGTCCGTAGCCGGCTTGGTAGGTCCCTGCTTAAATCCGGCCGCCCAACGGTCGGCTTGGTAGGGATACCGCCTCGCTTGGGGACGGGAGACGGCGACGGTATTCCACGGGTAGGGGTGAAATCCTATGATCCGTGGAGGACCACCAGTGGCGAAGGCGGTCGCCGAGAACGTGCCCGACGGTGAGGGACGAAACCCAGGGTAGCGAATCGGATTAGATACCCGAGTAGTCCTGGGCGTAAACGATGCCCGTTAAGTGTTGCACGGCTACGAGCCGCTGCAGTGCTGTAGCGAAAGCGATAAACGGGCCGCTTGGGAAGTACGGCCGCAAGGCTGAATTCCCCTCAGCCTAATAGAACAGTGCCTGAGGGGACAGCAGACTTAAAGGAATTGGCGGGGGAGCACCACAAGGGGTGGAGCTTGCGGTTTAATTGGACTCAACGCCGGAAATCTTACCCGCCCAGACAGCCGAATGAGGGCCAGACTGATGATCTTGCCCGACGAGCTGAGAGCTGGTGCATGGCCATCGTAAATTCGTGCCGTGAGGTATCAGCTTAAGTGCTGCAACGAATGAGATCCCT
>QMYR01000004.1 GCA_003662765.1 Candidatus Thorarchaeota archaeon | reverse complement strand
TAACGGCATTCTGGGTGGTGCCAGCTGCCGTGTTGATACCGCTGTACGTGAGATTCATCGAGTACTCGGTCATCTCGGAGTCTGGGCAAGCGATGCCAGAGGTCTATGTCAAGAAGGGGACAATCAATGTCACACGTAAGCACGTTCCCTTCAGAACCATCACAAACATCTCGAGCCGCGCGGGACCGTTTGACAGGTTACTGGGAATCGGAAATGTCGAGATTGAAACTGCAGGTTGTTCGGGAACCTCTCAGATGGGGCCCGAGGAGAAGCTCGAGGGAATTGTCTTCTATGAAGAGCTGAGAAACTTCATCCTGCAAGAACTCCGAAGACTGAGGGGATCCTATGTCACAGGGACCGAGGTTGTCAGCAGAGAAGAGCCGGTTCCTAGGATTGACGACTCGCTTGAAGATGAAATCCTGACGGTGCTCAGGGAGATCAGAGATCTCCTCAGGAGAGTTGTTTCAGAGAACCGAGAGTAGAGTCTTTGACGGCCACAGTGCCGTCGCTCCTCTCTTGTACCTAGGCGAAATCACTCTACCGTTCCAGAGTGTGACACCAGTCGACCATTACGCTGGATAATACAACTCTTGTTTCTTCGAGGGCTCATTGGGACGGCGACCATAACGCCTAGGGCGAGCCTGCCGTTTCTGTGATTTGTAAGCGCTTACTTGCTCGCGAGTAATCTTCTCTTCCGGTGAGTCTTCGTCATTTCGGGTGCCATCTGGCCCTACGTAGACGGAGGGAATGGTGACATCACCATCCAATAGAATCCGGCCCCGACGCATCCTCTGCATAGAATCACCGGTGATGCTACGTTTGGCAAGAATAGTATAATAGGATTGTCATTTTGCCCAGGGGGCCTCTTGGGAGAAAAGTCAATACAAATAATAAGGGCGTTTCACTAACGGTGCAGGAGTGCGATTGACATGAAGAGAGCTCTGCGAATCGCTATCCTGACTCTTGCCATGATTGCGTTCCTAATGGTCACGCCGGCAAGGGCCACGGTGGTGGGAACCCCAGCTGCAGATAACCCGTCAATTGTGGAGGTGAATGTCACAGGTGCAGGATACGCAGACTTGGACGGTGACTGCGACTGCGACGACATTCACACGAGTTTCACGATCAACGTCTATGATAGTACCTTGGACTTCCAGTTGACATACATCTACTGCTTTCTTGTACTGCCATCCGGTGATGTCTATTACGTCAGACTCACAGTCATTGGCAGATACTCTTCTCTAAGTGTTGACCTAGCTTGGTACAACATGGTGACTGAGAGCGGATGGTACAGGTTCATCGTATACGCCGAGATACCATACTATCACTTCACATTGGCAACGCACGACGACGTGACATTTGATCCTCCGACCGACGGCAACCCAGGGCCGCCTCTTGTTTCGATTCTGTCCGTCACGGCCTCAGGGTGAGGGCCTTCGCTCCAGAGGGAGAGAGGGGGTGGGACTCTGGCAAGTCTGACGGGACAGTATCTCTCGCTGCTCATAGCGATACAAGAGAACCCATTCGGAACCGTCGAGGAGCTCGCAAGACGGGCGGGTATATCGAAACCCACTGCCACAAAGCGGTTGAAACTCCTGCAGGACGGACTTGACGGCAAGAGATACTTCGTTGTGAACCCATTGCTTGATTGTCGCAACATGGGGCTCGAGTCGGTAGATGTGCTCTTGGAAACTCACAACCTTGATGGGATAGAAACGCTTGAGCGGGTTGCTAAGTACCATCCATATACTGCCTACAGGTGCCGCTGCTATGGCGCCATGAATGGTGTATTCATGCAATTCAGAACACCAATGAAGACCTCCTCCCGAATAAGAGAACTGGTCCGTACTCTCAAGAGGGAGGGTGTGGTGAACCGGTATCGGTTCCTCACCACCGCAAACGAACCCACAGTCTATACCTCACTGAGAATCGATGGGTGGGACCCGAAGACTCTGAGCTGGAACTTCAGCTGGGACAGGTGGTTCAAGAAACCTGTAGGACGAATCAAGTCACAGGGGAGAAACGGTCCCGCTGGTGGGGCTCTGCAGTGGCTGACACGAAGAGACCTGAGCATACTGTACGAACTCATGAAGGGGGCAAGAAGGAAGAACATAGAGATAATCAGGGCGCTGGCAAAGGCGGGCATCAAGTTTACGCCCCAGACCTTCAGCCGTCGGTTCAAGATGCTCAGAGAACAGTGCATAGAGGGGTACCGAGTCACTTTCGATCCCAGTGCCTTTGACATATATAGCAACGTGATTATCTTTGGGAGGGGAGAACGGGACACGCTACACAGGCTCAGGGCACGTCTTCAAAATCGTCCAATCCCATTCGAGTCGACAATGCGAGTGTCCGAGGACGAGATCTTCTGGTTCTTGAGGCTTCAGCCCACACATCTATCCCCTCTTCTGGCCAGCCTGTACTCGCAGCTCAATGAGATGTCGGTATTCTTGGTCGACTATTCTCACAGTCTTATCTACTACATCTGGCCAGAGACACTCGACGAGGATGCACACAAGTGGCGCACCGACAGGAGATTCATGATAGACGATGTGCTGGACGCGGTTCTCGGACGTAGTTGATTTCTTCTAAATACCTATTTGGGCTGCACCCAGCCGGGTGACCAGGCTCAAGGCCAGTGACTTGAGAGTTCTGTACTGAGAGGTTGTGTGCATTGAGGCGGAGAGAGGCCATAGTCATTGTTCTCCTTGTCCTACTAGGAGTGAGCGTCTATGTCAGCATGGCTGGACGGCCGGCAACGTGGAACCGCAGAATCATAAATCCCCCCGAGTATCTCTGGCGTGTCAAGAATGTCATCAATGACAGTTTCTGCTATACCGCCGTGATTGAAGATGTAGATGGTGACGATAGGCCAGAGGTAATCTGCTCCGAGTCACAGGCCACCTCAGATCTTTCGCGAATCACTGTTCGGGACGGGCCCACAGGTGTCGTGGAGTGGTCGAGGGAGTTTGCAACAGCGTTTCCAACTGACATAGCATTGGGTGATCTCAACAAGGATGGGACCCCAGAGATGGTCATGGGACTCGATGGAATTGGTGTTGTCGCCCTCTTCGGAAACGGAACCGTGATGTGGATGCATACTCTGGCCACGGAGATGGAGCCAAGCTTGGCACCAAGTGTGGCCGAACTCAAGTCGGGTGACGAGCCGAGCATCGTGCTTCCCACAGCGAATGGTACCGTGTATCTCCTGTCCGGGACGAATGGGGACGTTGTGTGGTCTTCGGTCGTTGGAAACACCATTGAACGACCAGCGGCTGTCGCGGATCTCGATGGGGACGACCGAAGAGAGATTGTGGTGACCAGTTGGGAGAACTGGACCCGATACGTGTCGGTCTTGAATTCCGTGGATGGCACAGTTGTCTGGCAAGTAGTATGGGACGCTGATGAGAATGATAGCACCTTATCCATGCCTGTGATCGCGGACGTGGACCGCGACGGGACGCAAGAGGTGATAGTGACATCACGGACAACAGTGGTAGAGCTGAACGGCGATGATGGTTCAAAGCATTGGGTGATCCCGCGCGGAGGAAATCACATCAACCCCTCGGTACCTCCTGCCGTTGCAGATGTGAACGGTGATGGCCAACTTGACATTGTGTTCACGATTGACTTCATGTACGTCCGAGCCGTCAACGGACTGGATGGTTCTCTGCTATGGACGTTTGATGTGTATTCATCATTTGGTTTTGTCTATCATGTCCTAGCCGCCGACCTCGATGACGACAGAGGAATGGAGGTGGCCATATCCACCCTCACTAGCGGAGTCATGTGCCTCAATGGAGAGGACGCCTCTGTTCAGTGGGTCCATATGATCACGGACATGAACATCTATGGTCAGTACGCCCCGGCCGTCGGAAACGTCAACGAGGACGGTCGGCTGGACGTGATAGTGCCGTGCTTTCCGGGTGCCAACATCTATGCGATATCACCAAAGGAAACTGGCCATGTCGTGTGCTGGCAGCCTCGTGGTGGTGCCTCGGACTTTCATAACACGTTCGCTGTTGGCGATATCGACTCGGATTTCGATGGTCTGCCAGATTGTCTGGAGGGGGCACTTGGAACCGACCAAGTATGTGCCGACACGGACAATGATGGCATGCCTGATTCATGGGAGTATCGATGGGGCTACAACGCCAGCAGTTCGGTCGTTCCTGCGGAGGAAATGATTCGTTATGATGCAATCACAATAGTCGTGGGAGTCGCTCTAACGCTCACGATTGTAGTGGCAATTGTGATTCTCAGAGTAAAATTCCATGTCGATATCAGGAGATGGAAAGGGCCCACAGGTCACGAACAAGATGTGAGTAACGTGCCTGCGGCATGAGTTCACTTGCGGCCATTCAGCGAGTGTTCAATGACCTTCTTCATGATTCTGATGAGGAATCTTATGTCATCATCACTCAGATGCCGGACAGAGTCCTCCACGGATGCTAAGGCCTCGCTTCTAAACTTCTCATGAGCCTGCCGTCCAGCCCGGGTCAGCTCGATTATGACTTTCCGCCGGTCCCTCTCAGAATGATGCCGTTCGACGAGGCCGCGACTCACAAGCCGGTCAACCACCCCAGTGGCAGTACTCGCCGCAATTGTGAGGCCATTGACTATGTCCTTCATACTGCAGCCATCAGACTCTAGGATTAGGTCCAAGACCATGAACTCTTCCAACGAGAGGTCTTCGCTTGCAAAGAAGGACTTCATTCGACTTAATCGCCTAAGTGTCTCTACGAAGTCGTACAGCAGCTCCTCACGCTCGTGATCCATCGTTGGTCCTCACGTCGCTCTATCATCCACTCGAAAAGATGCCACTTGTGGTGAGACTGTTCTCCAAATAACATCTCCTCTCCTTTCATGCTCGAATATTTCGTCGTTGAAATATTTATGACGGTGTGCCTGGCAGTGCCTGCCATGAGAGTACTAGTCACCGGTGCATTCGGCAACATAGGATCAAACACAATTCCCCAGTTGACCGAGAGAGGCTATCAGGTCAGATGTTTCGACCTCCAAACAAAGAGAAACGAGAAGACTGCCCACAAGATTGCCAGGCGGTATACAGTCGAGATCATATGGGGCGACATTCGTTCAGAAGATGACGTTCGGAGAGCAGTGCGTGACATCGACTATATCGTCCACATGGCCGCAATACTGCCTCCGATGTCGGAACAGAATCCTGACCTGACATGGGAGGTGAACTTTGGAGGAACCGACAATATTGTCAGCGTTGCAGAGGAAATGGGGAGTCTGTCAAAGTTCATCTACACGAGCTCGATTGCCACGTATGGCCACTCTACAGGCCGAGGGCCGCCCAAGACAGCCAGTGACCCGCAGGTTGCCATTGATGCGTATCCGAAGAGCAAGATTGAGGCAGAGAAAAGAATGAGAGAGAGTAGTCTGCCCTGGACTGTTCTTCGCCTAGGGGCGGGGATATCTGTTGATCTTGAGTGGTTAGGACAATCAATGAGTGGCGAGATGTTCCATATTCCACGTGAGCAGCGCATCGAGTTCGTGCACCCTAAAGATGTGGGGCTAGCAATCACAAATGCCCTCTCTGCAGACACGGTCGGAAAGATACTACTCATAGCTGGTGGCGAACGCTGCAGGATGACCTACCGCGAGTTCATGAAGAGAACTCTCGAAACGCTTGGCATTGGGATGCTTCCAGACTCCGCATTCATAGTGCCGAAATCGGACGAAGATTACTATCACACCGACTTCATGGACACCTCTGAGGCAGAGACGCTCCTCCACTTTCAGACGAGGACACTAGACGACTACCTCGACGACTTGCGCAAGGAGCTTGGCTGGCGAAGAAGAGTCATGCCACTGGTGAGGTGGTATATCCGGCGCAGACTGCTAGCGGCATCTCCATACTACAAGCGTTAGAACGAACGACCTGTGCCTCGACAACGTTTGTGTGTGCGTGCCTTCCCACGGCAGACGATATTTATCACACAATGCCATTCACTCTCGTGGAGAGGAAAGTTGACGGACACGGACGTGATAATAGTTGGTGGAGGCCCAAGTGGCTCGACTGCTGCACGGCGACTGGCTCAGGCCGGAATCAGTGTCACACTACTGGACAAGGCTGTATTTCCTAGGCAGAAGCCCTGTGCAGGTGCGATTAGAAACGAGGTCAGCGCGGCTCTCGATTTCGATATATCGGGTGTGATTCAACGAAAGATCTCTGGTCTTGCAATAGTATCTCCATCAGGAATTCGAGTGGATTGTATTCCCGAGGACAGATCAAAGCCGGGGCACACGATCATGCGCGAAGACTTCGATCATCTGTTACTGAAGAAGGCAGAGGAGGCCGGGGCAGTAGTCCAAGAGCAATGTAAGGTTGTCGAAGTGTCGCAGGACTCGGCCGGTGTGACGGTCAAGACCGAGGATGGGCGGGAGATTCGAGGCCGATTCCTTGTGGGAGCAGATGGCATCAACAGCATAGTCGCGAAGCAGTTGGGGTTCTATGAGAGGTGGAGCAGCGACTCGGCAATGGTCGCCATTGAGATTGAGGCAGAGGTCGGAGCCGAAAAGGTACACGAGATCTGCAGAGATCCTACCGGCTACGACGCAGACATCTTCTTCCTTTACTTTGGCGACGTGCCCCACGGCTACACATGGTGCTTCCCCAAGAAGATGCATCTGAGTCTTGGCATCTGTTGTCGCCAAGACAAAGCCAAGAACATTCGTGCGGCATACCAGAGATGGTACGAGCGTTTCGCAGACGAGCATCAGATTGAGCCCAAGATAGTGTCGGACTCTGCGGCACGGTTTCCCGTCAGACCAAGCCCCACCCTCATGAGGGGCCGGACCCTTCTGGTTGGCGATGCAGCAGGGTTTGTCGACTCGTTCACGGGGGAGGGGATTCCGTATGCGATCAGATCGGGGATTGCAGCTGCGGAGGCCCTCACGAGGGCAGTAGAGAAGAATGACACAAGAGGCCTCCAACGATATGTCGAACTGTGCAAGAAGAACATTCTCAAGGATCTCAAGGTTTCGGACTCGATGGCAAAGATGTTCTACAAGAGCACCAAGAACATGGAGACTTTGTGCCGCTTCTTCCGCGACGATTCGTATGCATCATATCTGATCGCTGCATCCATTGGCGGGCTCCTTCCAATGGGCACTGTGAAGAGAAAGCTCACTCTTAGAATGCTCAGAAAGCGACCACGTGACGCAATCTCACTCGTGCGATGAGAAGCAGCGCTCATTGCAAGAGTGTGAAGTAGTCCAGGGGAGGTAGCAGTAGTCAGAAGCGCCCAACGCCATCGAAAGAAGTCCTTTTCTTGAGGCGCGAACCGTGCCACGGGAGTGTGCCTAGCTTCGAACGCACAGGACAGACATGCTGCATTCACTCTTGCTGTGCTCTACGTGGTAAGCATTACATTGAGCGCGCTGTATGCATTGCAGAATCCCGATTGGAGTGTGCCAATCCCACTGTTCGGACTTCAGACTCGGTATCAAGTCCTGTTCGTGGTCTAGGTCATACCAGCGTTGGGTCACAAGCAGCGCCGGATGATCTGGACAATCTTGGACACTGACGACCAAGACATCCCACGAACATGACATCACCAACGTCCTTCAATCCTCTATCATTATACATACCTCCTCCTCGACCAGCTCACCGTTGTCGTCGCCATAATCTCGCCCCATGATGTTATCAGTATCTCTGCTGCTCGTCGACTTGGTGTGTGTGCGAAGACCATCCGCCGCTGAGACGCTGGAGGCCAACTTCATTACCTTCGTACGGGAATGTGTGGAGTTCTAATGGTGTGGGTGGGAACAGATGATCAGAGAGATATTGTCCTCACTGCGGTAGCGAACTCCACGCAGATGTCAACACCGCGAGCAACATCATTGAGGCTCAACAGCCCAGTGCCGTTGCTGGGAGGACAGGGACCCAGTGTCCAAGATTGTCCAAATTGCAATCAACCGTTTTCGTGTGTGCTTTACTGGAAATGCTGTGATTCCCTATTCACTGGCTTCGACTTCCTCGGTAAGTTCATTCCACAGATCTCTATTGAATACGCAACTTGGGTCAGGTGCGGATACATTCCCGTAGTACGCATACGCTCTTGCTCTGCAACCGCCACATATGTATCTGTATTCACAGTGACTGCATGCATAGTGATCTCGGTCTCTTAACTCATGCAGAATTTCATTATTGTACCACACGTTCAGAAAACCATCTCTCAGAACGTTCCCCACCTTTATTGGGAGAAATACACATGGTTGAATGTCGCCATTATGTTCAATTGAACAGTAGATTCTCCCAGCACCGCAACCACCCAAAAACTCACCCAACGCAAATCCTGCAGAAAGATACTCATCAGGAACTGAAAGTTCGGCAAAGTGGGTCGGAGTCAACTTACCTCCTTTGTCAATATTCTTCAAAGAAACAATGGCATACATGGGTGCAGTCGAAAACACTTGCATCTTGCCCGCAGTCAATTCTTCATACAGATAACTGAGGACGGCCTCTCGTTCATCAGGTGAAAGATCCATTTCTATGATTTCTTTCCCACGTCCAGTCGGTACAAAGTTGAATGCAATAAGTCGGTCAGCATTAAGGTTTCTAGCAAGTTCCATCATTTCTGGAAGTTGTCTATGATTCGCTCTGGTCACTGTCATTGCAATGCCTACGCTCAATCCTTCTTTCTTTGCATTCCGAATGCCTTCTATTGATCTTTTCCAAGCTCTAGGAATTCCTCTGAATTCATCATGCTCTTCTGGATTGGGTGAGTCAATGCTTACCTCAACATACCGAACGCCTGTTTCTTTCAACCGCTTTGCTACATCTCTTGTTATCAAAGTACCATTCGTAGCAACACTGATATAGAACCCCATTTCTGCTGCCCTCTTAGCAACATTCCAAAAATCCTTGTTTACTAATGGTTCCCCTCCAGAGAAAGATATGGCGGCAACTCCTGCCTCATCGAGTTGCCTTAACACTTCAAGTTTTTCGCTCAATGTCAGCTCGTCAGGTGCTGGATGAGGACCCGCATTTGCGTAACAATGCCTACATCTAAGGTTGCACTGTTTTGTGAAATTCCATACAATCATGAATGGGGCACATAGTTTCTGTGGCCGTGTAATGCCGAATTTCGCAATTCCCATTAGAATATTGGCAATGGCTTTTCTCGTATACGGATCCTTTAGTGCCTCTTTCAAGCTTTCCTCAGCAAACCCGAATCTAGACGCAGATTTAGACATAGCTTTTTGCAAGAGATAGGATATCGTTTTCTCTCGTATTCCTCTTGCTTCAAGAATGCCTGCGTACACCCCAACTATGTGCTCAAGTTTTCTTGGGGTTTCAACACGTTTCATAGCGAATCTAAACAACCTACTATTGAAAATCTTCTGAAGGGATGCCATCAAGCTCGTGACTTCGATATTGGTATCGTCCTCAGATACAGTAGCACTACTTCCATTCTTGTCATCCATGCAAATCGCCCTGGTTCTCTCCGGTTGACATTGCTCTTTAATTAAGGAGTGGGTCAGCAAGAATATATAAGGATTCCCAAATTAATGATTTAATAATTGAAAAAAAGAAATATGCTAATTATAGACATATCGAGATGGCTGGAAGAAGAACACACGTATAGCCAATGCAGATCGACGTCATTTGTAGGTCATATGGAATCACCCCGTTCGGAATGCACTGTTCGCTCCTCTTACGTTCACTGTCGGATTCTCAGACAGCGGCATGCTAAGACCTGAGAGTGCTCCAATACACTCAGGCTATCGATGCCCATGGCGTACCAAGAGACCATCGACAATAATAGTTAGGTTCTGGAAAAGAACAGTTGACGGAAATCGCAAGTCATGTTATCGCTGGCCCCTGAATCTTAATCAGGGGGGATGTGCCAAGGTCGCCCCGTCACCCGGCGTGAATGGAGGACCGACATAGTGTGCCACTGTTGACAATACACTCAGGACAAACAGAGCCACGAGCGTCATGCGTCTGAAGCACCTGTCGATGTTCAGCGGTTGTGCATCTACTCTCACACGCACATCCTTGTAGCCGTTGAGTAGCGTGTTCTTGTATCTCAGATATGCCGGAGCTTTCACTCGTGGCATGATGACCAGAGCGGCAATTCCACCCCTGCTCTTCATGACTCAAGAGGAGTATGACAGGTTCGTGGTCGAGATGGACTTCCCGTGTCTTGCGCCTCTGGTGACCATCACTCTGTCAGGCCTCTTGATCCCGGTCGCCATTGGTTTCTGGGCCACATCATGGGCCATGGAGGAGGCCGGTATCTTCCACTACTCTGACATGGGGACAGAAAGACGCATTCCAATGGAGGTTGAGCCCGCGTACTTGAGGTACAACAACTATCTGAAAGGATACATTGGACTGTCATCTGTGGTGTTCATAGCAACGGTTGCGGCGCTCTTCATTATTGGCGGAAAGGCCATTGAGGCGGCCATCTTCACACTCCTGATTCCGCTGTTTGCAGTCGTCCAGTCGATTCCTTCATACCGTGTCTACTCGGTCACAAGTAGAGAGTACCTCACACGTGGGCTCGAGATGCTGGACTGGTTTCCTCAGGGATTTGAGTAGAGAGCACAGGACGTAGGTCTTCAGACCGCTCATATGTAGGGGTGGCAATATCGCTGTAGCCGTCTGTGAGAATCTTCACAGGACGTGATGTCACAAACCAGTTGGTCGAACATGAGACCAATACGCGGCTCGACTCGGCCCCTGATTAGCACTATGCTGCTGGTGAAACACTTGAAGACTTGATTCTGTGACGCACGTATAGAAGAAAGAGCGCATAGGCCGCGCCTGTCAATGTCATGCCAGTCATAGGCTCTGCGGTCACAGCCACCATCTCGAACACTGGTGCCATGATAATGGAGAATGTCATCACGCCAGCGACAACCGACAGTCTGTCGAGATCGTTGTCCCAAATCAGCGTTCGGAAATACCTGTAGAGTAGCAGCGCCATGCCAATGCCAAGGGCGATTGTCACAATGGGATGTACTCCTGTACGCGGCAAGTGAAAGTAAATCAGCCAATTGAGGACCATCCACATCAGACCAATGGCCCAGAGCCGCCGCCTACTCGGACATGGGCGCGTACCATGAAAGTCCCACTTCTCCGGAAACCTGCATGCGACAATGAAGAGGACAAGAACAAGTGCCAGCGTTCCAACGTATGGCACGAGAGGGGGAACATAGGGAGTGAGCACGAAATAGAATAGAGCACTGTCCAGAGCGAACACTATTCCTGCAAACACCATTGCTGTGTTCCCCAACAGGCTCTGGCCCCTCGCCTCTGGATATACTAGCTCGACGAGAATCACTGGGATGACAATGCTCACTACTGCGTGGTACACCGCAAGATCAAAGGACCACACCCAGTTCACTCCGAGCCAGCGCCCGTACGTTGCCATTATGGATAGGTCAGGCCAGCTGGGATTGAAGAAACTCTTGACTACGAGGCCCTCCTCGATGATTCCGTAGGCCACACCCAGCACCAACAGTGAGGCATATCCTTTCTGCCAGCGAATCATCAGCTCGCGCATCATCAGCGCCCCAGTGCCGTAGAATCCCAGAAACAGCAACAGTACGATTGGATTGAAGAAGATGAGAGGCGGAGAGCTACCGGTCACAAGCTCTGCCGTGATTGGTGAGAGGAACAGCAACAATAGAGCCGCTCTCTTGCTTTGCCGGGCCATGAATAGGGCAGTACAATACCTACTCAATAGTGTTGTCGAGTCTTGAGCAGTACCGAATGTTATGCAGGAGTATGCCCGCAGCCGTGTCAAGTAGGAGTCGTTTCGCTATGGCGGCGGGCCGTACGACTACATCCAGTCGATGCTGGATAGGTATTGTTCCAGTCCCTTTGGACATCTGCGCTCTAGCAGAGCAATATCTGGAGTCCTCTGCTTGTCGACGCTCGGCAAAATCTCATGCAGCGTAGCAGTCACCAAGACATCGTCATCACTCTCAAGGTGTTCAAGATTCTCACATATGAAGAGCGGAGTAATGTCCAGTTCTTCCAATCCAGTGTTGTCGATGGCGAGTATGTTGAGTCTATCATGCTTCGCTAGGGGCGAGAGGTCAACGGTTTCGAACTGGCAATCAGACATGCTGAAGTCCTCCAGAGAACAGTTGGCCAACGGCGTGAGGTTGATTGTTGTGAGTGGGAGGTTCCTTAGCCTGATCACCCGGAGCCTGCTACAACTGGCGAGAGGCATCAGGTCGAGGGAAGTGAGTTGGCGTCCATCAATACTGAGCCATTCAAGTGAGGCACAGCACGACTTGATAGGACGCATGTCAAGACTGACCATCTCCCCTCCACTGATGGACAGCTCTCTCAGACGTGGGAGAGCTGGAAAAGTACCGAGGTATTCGTCCACAAACCCATTGTCATTCAGATGCAGACATTCCAAACGCGCGCATGAGGCAAGAGGGCTTAGATCGATGGCACTCATCGACTCGTCCCGCTTTGCCACCTCGCACCAAGTGAATCTCCACACGAACAGCAGTTCCGTTTTAGTGCCTATTCCTGCAACTCTGCAGAGCCCATAGATACTTGTTTCAACTTCCTCATGAGTTCATCGGCTCGGAGTGAAATAGAACAGATACACAGATGACCACTGAAGAGAAGGCCTAACCGATTGAAGTGATAGTCATCAACAAAGACTCCCCTGCATTCGTATGCAACAGCAGTGGCAAGGTGGACAGCATCTGACGCACACAGATTATGCGTCATTACCAGCTCACAGGCTCGGCCAACTAGGCTCTTAGTGACCGGGCACTCTAGTAGGTGCTTCCGTCGAGCGAGGCGGTCGAGCTGAGTGTCGATGAATTCCAACAGATCACGACTCTCATCCTGCGAGAGTTCTCCTTGATTCAACCGCTTTCTGACTGCATGTGTTATCTCCAGTCGGCTCCAAGCGGACGTGATGCATTCCATCTCATCAGATGCCAAACAGAACTCAACTAGATTCTCACCCGGTTCTCCGTAGAACAGATCTCAGAGCGCGGATGCCACAAGGTATACTCTCATCCTCTTCAAAATAGTCCGCCTCTAGGTTTCTTGAGCGTCGTTTCCTACCAGCGAAGAACCTACGAGCCTCTTCATGTGATTGCTATCGCAACGACTTGAGCCTCTCTTCGGCCATCAACTCATGCGCACCAGCCTTCAGCGCCTCGCTTATGGACGAGAATCGCCCCTCCGCGACTAGACGCTCCAAGAACGCACGCTCCTCATCAGTGAGGCGCACAGATGCAACTGTCAATGCTGCTCACGGAATACCATGTGTATACAAACGATTAAGCTGTTTACACGACTGCTCTCTTCACAGAAACACGGTCACCAAACCGTTGATTGTGATTCGGACAATCCTAGTCACAAGGCCCTTGTCCGCCCAGCAAGGGTACTGGGCCATTGAGCCTCAATGATGCTCCTCGTTGCGTTGACAGCTGTGTGGAACTCGTTACCACAGCGGGGAGAAGATCGTCGAGATTTTCAGCCGCTGTTCGCAACCAAGTTTCTCACATGGGCTCCCACAGGACAATTCAGACTCTAGTAGCACTGTACCACTGATTTGCCAGGGTCTCTAGGATCTTCTCAGCAGCCTCACTACCACGTGCAGGATAATTGAAGAGATCGACATAGAGCTGAACGGAGTTGACCACACTCAGACCATCGACTGTCTGCCTCGCGTAGAACACTCCTGCATCATACGGTCGCACAACCGACACGTTTCCGCCGGACTCAACTGGACGCAGGTCAAGTAATTCAGCCACAGTCTTGGGGTCGGTCTGGTCTGAGATGTAGAAGTGAATCGTCGTAGGTCGAACGTATGGAGCAATCAGGTGGGCCCCCGACAGAACAGTGAGCGCGTACTCGGCCTCGTCAAGTCTGGACAACCTTGAGAGGAATGTGTCGACATCTCTCTCGAATGTGTGGTACCTGAGAAACGTGTTGATCGCAGCGTAATCGTGGTATGCGGCCCATCTCCGAATGAGTCGTATGGGATCCACCACGCGAATCCTGTAGGAACTGCCTCTCGTTGCGTAGCCAGCACTAATCAAAGACGTAATCACTGCATGTGTGTAGCCAAGTGACACATTGGCCTCCTGAGACAGTCCCTTGATGGTCCATTCTCGCATGGGATGTGCCAACAAGACTCTCAGAACGCGAGATGCCGTCCGCGAGAAGAGGTTTCGGACCTGTCTCATGTACCAGAGTGTTTCGCCCATGTTTATATAGTTTCGCAATTAGCGAAACACCGGCGCGAGGGCCTCGCTCGGCGACGATGTGTCAGCACGGCAGCGGAATTACCGAAGAAAAGCACATAGAACCAAAGGAATGTTCAGTAGGACCTCAAGAGGCAGAGCATGTGAGGGACTATAAGATAGTAAGAGCGATATGCCCTCAAGAGTGTCGGAACGGTCAGAGGGCTTCACACTCAACATGGCATGCCGCCTATAACGGCAGGATAAATGATGGATATGTATGACAGGAATCAGACTGAGGCGTCAAAGGGCGCTATTGTTGAACTTGCGCTTGCGATGGAGTCGTACAGTGATGATTACGTTCTAGTTGGGGGTTGGGTGCCTTACTTCTTGACGCAAGGCTTTGCAAGCCACTGTGGCTCAATTGACATAGATCTAGTACTTCGCACAAATGTGATGACACGTTACGAGTCCATCCGCAGGCTGATTCATAGTCTTGGATATCACTCAACGACAAACGCATTCCGTTTCGAACGTATAATCAGGGCGCTTGATGGAACACCGTTCGCAATCCACTTGGACTTCCTCACCGAGCCAGAAGGCGAGAAACATGTGACTTCTCTTCTCAAAGTACAGGAGAGCCTTGAAGCGGTCTTCATTCCCGGGTGCAACATCGTGTTCAGGTTCAACCAAGAAAGATCTGTAAGAGGTGTGATGCCAGCAGGAGGGGAGGGAACGGCCAAGATGCGGATGGCGGACATTGTGGGAGCCTTGACGATGAAAGGTCTTGCATTGGGCAGAGCCACCAAGATTGAGAAAGACGCCTATGATATCTATCTGCTGGCTGGTTTCCATATGGGCAGTCCTGACAGAGCTGCAGCACGATTCAACCAGCGAGTTGACACGGTCAATGATGGAATTATGCCTGACTATACACAACAAGCTCTCCAGAAAATCAGTGATGCATTCGAATCGCCCAACAGCTATGGTCCGCTTGCCGTTTCGCACTTCATAGAAGAGGATGTTTCCGTTGATGCCTCGGAGAGAGTCCGGACATTTCTCTCACAAATTGAGCGCGCCAATTCTTACTGACTGGAGTAAGCATCTGGTGCTGTGCGCAGGACACGAAAGGAATCAAGGTCGTGGCATATGTTTCATATCAGTAGAATTCACAACCGCGTGTTCTCCATCTGTTGCTGGACTAGCGCAAGTACATCCTGAAGACCAATCTCGTGAGATTCCTCCACATTGGGCGTGTGCTCATGATGCGGAAAAGTCGCTACTTGAGGGTGATGCGGTGAGTTGTCCCAACGGATTGGGAAATCACCAGTCTTGTCCTGCCAGTGACACGAATAGTCGAACTCGTTCTCTGACACGAATTCACGAACGTAAAGGACACTATCGTCGACAAACTCGACCTTCAATTTCAGAAAATGGAAATCGAGGCCCTGCTTGAAATCAAGTATCTCGTATCTCTGGACAATCCTACTGGTGTCCAACAATTCGAATATCTTTGGCATCATCGATTTCTCTCAAGCGCTGTTCAAGATCCCTCTCTTTTGCGACGTATGCTTTCCACTCAATATACTCGTCCCACAGGCTGAATCTCTCCTCAGAACCCTCAAGTCGCTTCTTGAAGTCGCTCAAGGAACAGCCGTACTTCTCGAACTGCTTGATCTTTTCTCGTATAGGCAGAAGCTGAGAGATCACCTTGAGCCGCTCATACGTCTTGATCTCTTCACCATCTACTATGATACTCATACCTATCGCTAGATGCCATGCCCAAGATGATATAAAGACGTGGATGCAATGCCGCCGAATCACTTAACCATCTGATTCCATCCACTGATTACAGAACTAGTCCTCTTCTTCGCAGGAACACAATCACCAGAGCCACGACCCCAACACCGACAGCACCAACCGCTACCCAACTCATGGCCGCGGGGGAGAGGAGTGTGTCAGAGGCCGTCGTTGTCGGAGTCAGGTCCGGACCGTAGACTCTGACGTAGAAGTGATACTCCTCGGATACATAGACCTCGCCAGTGGTGTCGTTCGCGTAGAAGCGGATATCCCAGTACTCATAGTCGTTCTCTCTGAGAGCACTGAAACCACCAAGGTATGTGTTGTTGTTTACTGGCGGAGGATACGGGAAGGACTCGTTCTTCTCCACTTCAAACATCCAGCACATAGAACCGTTCACGGTCAGTCCATCAGACTGCCGCTCACTCACAAACCAGACCGAATCTATCCCGTCCGGATTGCAGACATCTACCAGTACCTGAACACCATAAGTGGCGCCCAAACCGTCAGCCGCTGTACCTGGACACTCATCGGGACTGAGATTTGCCCATGGACCATAGTTGTAAGGAGGAGGCCCCCTCAGGCCCCTGCAGGTAGCGTTTGCAAAGATAGTGGTGCCTCCGTCAGAAGACACATGGCCACCATAGTTAGAAACTGCTGTGCTGTACGTGTGCTCGGTGGTGAGGGGCGACGTGATAATAAGCACAAACATGACGACCCCCACAACAGTACCGGACCGAGAGAGCCTGAACGACGGAATGCTGCCCACTCCCAACCTCATTCACCTTACCACGTTTCCCACCAATACCGAAAGTCCACTGTATGTAGATGAACCTTTAGCTTCTGTTGTTAGTTGTACGATCACGCGGCTGCTGACTCTTGTTGGGAAACAATACAGTTAGCCAGTTCTGTTGCCAAATGGGCTTGCACGATGACTGGAATTCCAAGAGAGAGTGCATGCCAAGACAAGTTCCAATTCATCCAGCCCCCGGCAATCATGAGGAGGATAAGACTCCAGACAAAGGAAAACAAGAGTGATGGAGTTCCAATCATGGCATAACGAGAACAGCACATAGAGTCCCACTGCGAACGTTCCTTCAGTACATGTCGTGTGTGTTTCTCGATCAAGAGGATTGCTATGGTCATGTAGAACCCATAGTTCTGTAAGACTACTGCAATGACTAGGAACACCACCATTCCGCCCGCAAGTTCGCCTAAGGTCAGAATCAGAACGTGAGCACCATTCCGACCACGACAAAGAGAAAGGCGGGCAGCAAGACAGAGATTCCACCCCAATACAGTGCTCCATGTGCCCGTTGGCGCGCCTTAGTCATGTACCATCATCTCTTATCTGTACAGTACATAGTATATGTGCTAAGCGCAAAAACACGATGACAACAAAGGCAGCTACTGTTCGCAACCCGTCCAGAAACGTAGGTCGTGTGGCCGAGAACTCGCTCTGGGGGGTGAGTCTTCTCGACAGCGGAGGCGAGCAGAGAATAATATCGAGAATTCAGAAACACTGGCATGTTGTAGCGAAGAGGGCAATAGCCATAGAAATCAGCCATAGGCAAAAGGAACAAGCCGTCGAGGAAGGAATTGGATGACAAGAATATGTATTGTGAATGTAGGCGTGAATACAAAGCATGAGCCGCTAAGAAGCCCACGGTTACCCGATGGTCGATTTGAGTTTGTACCTATCCCCGAAGAGGTCCTCAACAGAGTGGAGTGCCCAAGGGCCCCGAGATACAGGGATCTACATCCAGTGACAGACCTACCTGTTGAGGCATTCATTCCTAGGACTCGCCTCTCACAACTCATGCACAATGATCCAGAGTTCAGCACATTTACATACGGAGACTACCTAAGGAGGCCGCGCGCTGCAAACATAGCTCGCTTGACCAGAGGGGACATGCTACTGTTCTACGCAAGACTTGTGGAGTGGAAGAATGGCTTCACGAGAAGAGCGGGTTTCTATTTTGTTGGTCGCTTCATGGTGGACCGGATATACGGCCCAATCAAGGAGCGTCCCCCAGCCTCAGTTCTTCGAAGGATAAGAAGAAACATGCATATTATCCGGGGAGAGTGCGACAGATCACAGTATGATGGTTTTTGGGTCGTCAAAGGATCACAGAAATCAACAAGATACGAGATAGCGGTCCCGTTCAATAGGAAACTAATAGAGAAGTGTCGGCTGAGGGACTCTCGAGGCCGACCCATCCGCTGGAGCCGGTTCGGGACAGAACTTCGGACGATTGGAACATACTTCCGCGCTGCAAGACTCATTGCTGACAAAGATGTTGTCGAGAGGCTGCGGGACCATGTCGAGGACAGAGCATTCGAATGACGAAAGGCCTTCATGAATGCGCTTCTGAGTTTCTCGAACACCATTTCTACGCCCGCAGCAAGAAGGGTCAACTCGTGATTTCGGGAAGTAGCCATTATGCAACAAGTAATTCGTATGTCTGCACGATCTTTTCGGTTTCAACGATTCGAATATCATTAGCATCATCGATTTCTCTCAATCGCTGTTCAGAATCCCTCCTTCGTGACTACCAGCGGAGTATCACAAGAGCTGAATGATAGCATCGATGACCACAATGACCACTATGGCAAGAAGATAGTATCTACGAACTCTGTTGAACCTGGTAATCTCAGCATCAATCCCTCGGGAGGCCTCCAATATCGCATCTGTTCTGAGTCTGTCCCCTTGAGGTGCTCCCAACAACTCAAGTGCGTCTTCGTAGGTCAGGTCAGGATAACGGAGATCGCCTCTCAGAGAGGCTATCTTCTCTGCTCTCATGCGTTCTGCTATCCTACGAAGGTCGTCAGATGACAGACGACTCCATTTTCTGGCACCATAATCTGAAACAATGTACAAGAAGATTCCAGAGATGCTGACATAGACAGACGGCAGAATACACAGCAGCACCACGAGATCGAAACCTCCTATTCTTGGCATGAGCAGGCCGTCGGCCAAGAACTGGTTGGTGGACGTATCCACGCGAACTGATGATTCAATCAATAGTACGAGGGCCGCCAATCCGAGAGCCGATGCATAAACGAGCATTGAACCAGGACTCATGGCGCGAAACACTCTGACATTGTAGTCGCGATATCGGGCCTCCGTTTCTCTCGAGGGCGAGAGGATCAGCGAGTTTGCAAAGAGAAAATCTGCATCCAGCCTGTCGGCGTTGGCTGACATAGCAGATAACAAGGCCTCGGCACACTTCAATACGCTCAGCGACACGAGGACACCACCGACCAGTATTGCAGTCACACCTGCACCAATTGTCAGGATGTAGCCTTGGGAAGATTCAGGCACCCCTATTCCATTGGCTGCTAGCTTCAGTGCCAAGATGAAGAGAAGCTCGGCCATAATCACAAGATATGCGGCCCCCTGCATCTTCTCTCGAATCTTGAAGGTGGCATCAGGACGCGCAATTGAATCGATTGTCGACTGCAATCGCCCCAATGCAACGTGCGTATCACTATGTCCCCTTAAAGAGTACCCATTCAACATCTTGGCTTTCCAAGTTTCGATCTTCTTGTGTATCTTCTCCTTGAGTTTCTCGGATACTGACATTGCACCTCATTCCATCTGTTACGCCTCACAACTGTATCTGTCGCAGTGGACGCAATGTTCCACGGTTCTTGTGGAAGAGAACACCGAGCAGAATTACCGTTAGAAGAAGAGTGATGCCAAATGGAAGAGAAGACATCCAGCGCAAGATGGCGAACTCCTGTTCGAGCACGCTCTTGAAGACAAGAAGAAGAACAAATACGAGCGACAACACAAGGAGGACAACACTGGTCCGTTTCCGATATGTGTCCTCATCCAGTGTGAGTTCTTGCGTGCCCTCTACGATCTTGAAGCAGTCCCATTGCCAGAAACTGGCGGCGATGGTCAGGAAAATGAGTGAGATACACAGCGCTCCAATAAGCAAGCCCATGAGCAAGTCAGGTTGATAGTGACTGACTGGTACTTCAACTCCCTGTTGAATCTGCCGGAGGTCGTTCAATCCAATGGCGATCACGCCAAGATACAGGAGCACATTCCAGAGGAAGCCGAGTCGAATTGAGGAGTTCCTCAATGCCTGGTGCTGCTCGCGTGTCAGTAGATCATTCTTCGAAGTTTGCATTACGCTGCTGCAGGAGATCACAACAGGCAAGAATGACAGACCGAGCAATAGATAGACCACATGAAAGGGATTCCACTGGCCCAGCCCAAGAGCAAGAGAGCTCTCTGCGACCACGAGGACAAACGATATGACAATGACGAGTGAGATAGAGTTGAACTTGTTCTCTCTCTCATCTGCCTGAAATCTGCTGATCGCGGGCTCAAGGAAGCGTCTGATGCCCAATGTCTGCACCCCTGCTTTTTGTAGTGTCCGTGTCGTTGTTCAATGCGGGGAGGAGCCAATTGGCAAGAACTTGTTTTCGTAACATGGTCATTTCACCCGACCCAATCAGTATCATCATAATAGTCCGTCAAGAGCCCAGCTGCTATGAAAATCATTCCGCCCAACAGAAATACAAGATCCAGAGTTAGCGTGCCCCAAACATGGTGTAAGAGGATTAATCCCAAGGATAGCAATGTCACAGTGACAAAAAGACAATCGTTTCTGATTTGTGGATCAAGAATCATCTGAGCAAATGCAGCGGGCGCATCACATACAACAAAAGCTATGATCTGCCACACTGCAACCCACACATCTATCTGCCCCAGCAAAAGATAGACCAATGTCAGAACGATAGAGGGCGAGTTGGTAATCAGATTCTCCGACAGGAAGTGCACTACAAGCTGTGTCCATGTTGGATTGGAAACTGCAAGAGGATTGCTCGAGTAGTATGCAAGAATCGAAAGAAGGAACATGGCCGTCCAGTAGGTAATCTCCGCAAGAGAGAGATCAAGGAATTCGAGGGTGACCGCCCCCTCTGCAATCTCAACCACATGTTCGTGTGCCATCTCCAGGACTATGCTTCGAGGAGCAAGCAAGTAGGCGACCACCAATCCACCCAACGTGGCATCTACCGGCCCCGTAAGGCCCACAACTGAATTTTGGGGGACATACTTGTTAACCTCACTTGAATCACAGGCCAACACGAGATCTTTGCCGGGAGTCATCTGGGTTCGACTGCTGAATGCTCGCCAACTGAGCACCCGCGAACCTGCAAGAATTCCGTCCTCTGAGCCATGCGACACCCACACAACTCGTCCCGCAGTCCGATGAATGATCATGGCATACTCCAACGATCCATACTCCACCACCCTTATGTCCGGCACGTTCTCCGTGATGGTGCGAACAGCAGTGTTCACGGCACTATCGTGGTGCATGACCACGACCACATCCGAGAAAGCAGGTACCGACAGTGGCATCATCCACAGTGGTGACAGCACGACCACCACAAGCAGCAAGGAGCAGGTCTTAAGCCCCATCCTGCCACGACCTACCGACAGACAGACTGGTGACCGCCTACACCTCTTCAGCAACACAACATTGTTTCGTATCAACAACGGATCATCCCCTCTCAGCGTCATCTTGGCAGAGGCCGACCTGACATGACAAGGCCCCACAGAAGGAAACTCGATGATGAATGGGTCTTCAGTGGGCCACGTGCCATTCCGTCCAGTTCCCCTCTGACTCGACTGACACTGCAGGTATCTATTCCCAGCGAACATCAGCAAGTCTCACGCCCGTCTTTGATCACAGTCTATGGGCCCACATGATCACCCCCCGAAACGGAAATGCATAAGATGTCATGAAACGCCCATCATAAGCCCAGATTACGCGCTACAACTAATATCGTTGGCAATGTTGGGCACGGATTGCATACTTTTTACTCTGTGCACGACGCCAACTTGTACGACTCCCAGCGAATGGCCCCTGCTCGGCAAGTCAGGTAGGTTGTAAGCAAAGTCATACAACTGTCTACTACTACAAAGGACGAAGAACAGACACAGATGCAGCAACGGTTTCAGACGAAACAACAGAACATAGCCTGCAGAGGATGAAGATTGGTCGTTCACACAAACGTCCTTGCACAACTCTAGGTACTGTGCGAGCCACACTTTTGATCCGCACGCCTCGGGAATTAGTAGCGGTAGGCTGAACACCTCGCCCGAAGGCTTGGTGCTTACACCCCCGCCCTATTTACCTGGTCTTCTACCAGATCCCTCGTTCACGGACTCTACGTTGCTGTCGCCAGCCCCGCAGCGGTTCTCACCGGCGTCCGCAAAGTGGGTGTCTATTTTCGGGTCCGGCTTCGCGCTTAGATGCATTCAGCGCTTATCCGTTACGGCTTAGCTACCCGACAGTGCCCTCTCGGACAATCGGTACACCATAGGCCGCGACGATGCGTTCCTCTCGTACCGGCATCATCTTGCCCTCAGACACCCAACAGCGCCAATAGATAGAAACCAACCTGTCTCGCAACGGTCTAAACCCAGCTCACGTTCGGTTTTAATCGGTGAGCACCCGCACCCTTCGGGCCTTATGCAACCCGAGGATACCAAGAGCCGACATCGAGGAAGCAAGCCGCGGGGTCGATATGGACTCTTGCCCGCGACAACTCTGTTACCCCTGGGGTAAGTTTTCTGTCATCTCCACCGCTCGCAACTGGCCGGTGAAGGTTCGCTAGGCCAGCGTTTCCGCCCGGGATCCGTTGCTTTGCGGGATCCCGTCAGCCGAGCTTATGCCCTTGATCTCAACGAGACGTTTCCGTCGCCTCTGAGCTCAGCATTGGTCACGGCTGATCTCTTGTCAGCCGTGTGCCGCCCCAGCCCAACTGCCTATCTGCCGGTGTCCCTAGACTCGCTTGGCCTAGGTTAGCCACCCCCATTGCCATAGTCAGTGTTCCATGGTCGCATCCACAGGCCCCGGAGAGCCTGCTTCAACGCTCCTGACTACGCTCTGTATGACAACAGAGATGGCAACGACAGACTGCGTAGTAAACCTCCGCAGGGACTTCTCTTCCCATTGGCGCTACATACACTGTTCGGTATGGTGTAGGTTCACCCGGTTCCTCCTGGGGACAGTGGGGACCTCATTGCTCCCTTCATGCACGTCGGCATTTAACCGACAAGGCATTTGGCTACCTTAAGAGACTCATAGTTAGTCCCGGCGTTAACCTGTGCTTCGCCCCATTTCTGAGGTTTAACAGACAGGCACAGACCAGGATTCACTGACTGTACTAACGCTTTCGCGCTCGCAGTCAGCTATGTTTGTATTAAACAGTTGGGACCCCCTAGTCACTAAGACCTGGGAAGGCTTGCACCAACCCAGGCACGGCATATCCCGAAGTTACGCCGCTAATTGGCCGATTTCCCTCAGGCAGGATTGACCCGGATACGCCTTGGCCTTCTCAGCCAGGGAACCTGTGTCAGTTCTGGGTACGGACTCGGAAGATCCTTCCGGACTCGCTTTTCAAGGTCACCAGGAATCAGCCAGACGGGTGTCCGACCACCCGCTATTCCACCTTTCACCTGCCTCTCACCGTTACGGTTCTCAGCAGGCTTATAGTGTTAAACACCGCGAGGACGGTGCCTGGCCTATCCAGATGAGTCACAAGTCCGGCTTTGCGTCGCCGCGAAACGTACTTCCGAGGTTCAGGAATATTAACCTGATTCCCTTTCGGGACACTCGAGTTGCGGTGCCCCTTAGGACCGACTAAGCTTCGGCTGATGACGCATCGCCGAAGAACCCTTTCCCTTCCGGCGACATGGATTCTCACCATGCTTCGCTGTTACTACTGCCAGGATCATCAAACCCGGACGGTCCACAGGAGCTCACGCCCCTGCTTCTACCCAACCGGGTCGCTCCGCTACCGGATCACGCGATGTTACTCGCGTGCCGTACGGTCTCGGTGGCCAGATTTAGCCCCGTCCATTTTCAAGGCCGAGAGCCTCGGTCTGTGAGCTGTTACGCTTTCGTTCGGGGATAGCTGCCTCTAAGCTCACCCCCAGACTGTCTTGGGCTCTCGACGCCCTTCTTCACCGCACTTATCTGGCACTTAGGGACCTTAACCGTACTCTCGGTTCTCCCCATCTCGGCCTGCCGGGCTTACCCCGGGCACCCGTCTCCTGCCGTCTACGGTTCACGCAGCTTCGGAGTTTTCAGGATGGTGAAGGGCTTTACGCCCCCCGGTCCGATCCGAAAGTGCTCTACACCACGTGATACCTCAGGCAGGGCTTGGCTGCGACCAACTTCGCGGAGAACGAGCAATCACCAGTCTAGATAAGCCTTTTACCCCTAGGCCCAGCTCAACGGAACGAGTTGCACGTCAGAACCCTTTCGGGCCTCCACCGAGCTTTCGCCCGGCTTCACCCTGGCCAGGCCTAGATCGACTGGTTTCTCGTGTCATGGGAGTGACTTCGCGCGCTATTCACACGCCGCCCCTCACCGGACGAACCGGCTGCGGGCTTGTTGGTTTCCCTACGTTTGCGGCTCGACGCCTTATCCTCGCCACGCCCATGAACTCCCTGGCCCGTGTTTCAAGACGGATGATGCCGGCTCGATCCACTCAGGTCCTACTAGGGAATCGCTTCCCGTTCGTTCCCCGAGTATCTCCTCTTGTAGTCGGCATCCTTTGAGTAGACTGCTGGTTTCAGGTGCTTTTCACCCCGCTCCCGCGGCGCTTTTCAACTTTCGCTCGCGCTACGTAGTACGCTATCGGTTTGGCTGAGTATTTAGGCTTCGCAGGTTGCGCCTGCGATCTTCACGCGAGAAGACCAACCCGCGCTACTCTGGGACTCCAGACATGCCCGTGCTTTACGCCTACGGGGGTGTCACCCTCTATGCCACGTCGTTCCAGACGACTTCGGCTTAGGCACGTCGGCAATTGTCCGGGCCCTAAACACCACATCTCCCTGCACTCTTCGCGCAGGGATTCGGTTTGGCCTGTTCCCTTTTCGCTCGCTGTTACTCAGGGAATCACTGTTGTTTTCTTTTCCTGGGCCTACTAAGATGCTTCAGTTCGGCCCGTTCCCAATCCGGGAGCGACCCCGGATCCATGAGGGGTATTAGCCCTCATGAGGAAGTCCCATTCGGGAATCCACGGATCAACGACTTCATGCGTCTACCCGTGGCATATCGCTGCTCGTCACGCCCTTCATCGGCTAGCCAACCAAGTCATCCACCAGCAGCCGTACAGCGAATCGCAGATCTACTCATGTGACCGGCACAGTATTACCTGTTGTGTGGCATGATGCCACGTAACATGGCTGAACATGTTACCAAGGACTGTCTGTGTATGTGCTAGTCATACTATTCTCTACACGGTCCAATCTTCATCCTCTGCAGTCTAGGCACACGACTCTTGGTGCACAGCACCGCCTCGAGCCGTATCCCTCAGACCGTCCCCCATCGGGAATGACTCCGTGCTGCCGAGCAATCAACTCCCACAGGTGCCCATCTCCTGTGTGCTGACGCTCTGTCTGGTCCCGATGAGTCCCCACGGGGCAATTGTGGGGAGCCTCCGCCCGGAGGTCTTGTGGACGAGGCACAACCCTGATTGTAGTGGGTGCGCGCCCCGGCTGCCAACTGGGCGCCGGTTTTAAAGATTACTATCCGTCGAGGTTTGCCAGATCGGCTCCACAGCGACCTCCTGAAGCCGCTGAACAACACCGTCTCTACTCGACGAATGCAACATAACTGCCCGGAGTTTGAAGATAAAGCTTACGCAAGAGCCGCCTCCCAACGACAGACCGGTAGTGCTGCGAAAGGCGCCAATCACAGGTCACTCGCCGGTGTCGACGTGATCATTCTCCAGTCCAAGGACATCCCGTTGAATCATCATGAGTTCGCGGATTCCTCTTTCGGCCAACGACAGCATCTCGCTCAGCTGTTCTCTGGTGAAAATGCCGCCCTCACCAGTCCCCTGAACCTCAACAAAGGAGCCATCCAGCATCACTATGTTCATGTCGACATCAGCGACCGAGTCCTCCTCATAGCAGAGGTCGAGGAGCACCGACCCCTCCACGATTCCCACGCTCACAGCGGCGACTATTCCCTTCACTGGCATCTTGTAGAGCTTCTCATCCTGAACAAGATGACTGAGGGCATCATACAGTGCCACATAGCCCCCTGTGATGGATGCCGTCCGCGTGCCCCCATCAGCCTGGATCACATCGCAGTCTATCCTGATTGTGTAGCCGTCCATCATACTAAGGTCAACAGCAGCCCGTAGAGAACGCCCAATCAGTCGTTGAATCTCGTAGGTGCGCCCGCTGACACGGTAGCGGCTATTCCTCTCCGACGTGGCTGCAGGAAGCATCCCGTACTCAGCGGTGATCCATCCTTGGCCCTCACCATTCAGCCACCCCGGAACGCCCTCCTCGACCGTGGCAGTACAGATCACCTGCGTGTCACCAGTCTTGATCAGGACTGAACCGGCAGGGTGCTTTAGAAACCCACGAATTATCTCGACAGGTCTGAGCTCATCATTGGACCGGCCATCTTCACGCGTCACGTTGAGGACATCTCCGTAAGATGGACTCATTCCGGAACAATCCAAGATTTAACTGCTTGTCGCGGCTAGTCGGTCACAGATAACCTTATGGCAACGCGTGCATAGTCCCTGCACGCACTGCTGCCACTGAGAGGGGCCCCAGCAATGATGAACATCCACAAGAGATTCCGCGAGGTCCTCGACGAGATAGTCAACGACTGGAAAGAGAAAGACACCGTCAAGGGAGTCTACGTATATGGTGCCTTCGCCCGCGGGACCATCACGGCAAACTCCGTGCTCGATTTGTGTGTGATATGGGACGAACAAGAGGCACCGGTTCAACTAATGGCAGAACATCAGAATATCCGGGTCGATATGTCGTTTCTCACTCCAAGTGACATCGAAGAGGTTCTCGATGGCGAGGTCAAAGACTCATTTAAGATCGCCGAGGTCATCAGAAGGCTCAAGGAGGCCAAGATCGTCTACGACAGGGACGGCGATCTTGAGGAATGGCACAAGAGAGCTGCCGAGTTCACATGGCCCGAGAAGGTCATCGAGAGCATGAAGCAGCGAGCGCTTGAACTGCTCGATAACGCCTCCGAGGCGGCCGATGACGAGGATGTTGTCAGTGCCGTTGAGCTTGTGCGCAATGCGCTCTTCGATCTGGGAAGAGTCATTGTGATGCGCAACAACCAGTTTGAGATTATTAGGCCCGCTGAAGTGTTGAGTGAGGTCAGACTACTCGATCCGATAGCGTATCAGCTCTTTCTCCGAACGTTCAAGCTGCGAGGACTCGAAGAGGAAGAGATCATGGATGTGCTGGAGGACCTCAGACATTGGCTGGAGATTGCTGAGGAGAGGCTGGCAGAGAGAGAGGACGCGCCGCTCGCAGCTGTTGAGTTTCTCGCATCTGCTCAGCGCAGCTATCACACAGTAAACGAGCTCACGATTGAGGGCGATTACGAGCTGGCAGTACTTGAGATGCGGAGGGCTATACACACCCTCGGTAGAGCGCTTCTTGCCATGGATGGGATAATATCTCACAATCTTGCACATCTAGTGGATGACCTGCGAGAGAATGAGTCGGACTACTACGCCGAGATCTTCGAGGAGTACGGTGCCTTCGACTTTCAGATAAAAGGCATCACGCGGAGCATTGGAGAGGCGCGATTCATTGCCCAGAGACTATAGGCGGCGGAATGGCTCCAGACTGGCGTCACAGTAGTCATATTGATTAGGTCCGTTCCATTCAGGCCAGTTCCAGAGTGGTGCCAATGACTGTAGGCGTTGAGATACTCCGTCTAGATAGTGTCATCCTCTCAAGGGAGAAGCAGGTTGTTATGAAGAGGGAGTTCGAGAAGTATGCAGAGGCCACAAACTTCGTGATTCGCACGATTCTCCAGAAGCACCTCACCTCAGCCGCCAAGACAATCGAAGAGGTAGAAGATGAGTTTGTGCAGAGATTCGATCGGCGACCCGAGTATCTCGCAGATGTTGTCAAGACTGCACGGGTGAAGATTGGCGAACACAGGAAACTTGCCAGGGTCCTGCGTTCTGCACGGGAGAAGAAACCAAAGTTCAAGGAGGGAAGGCTGATCCTGTCGGCACCCATCGTCAGAGTGACAGAGAAGGCTCTTCTCCTGACACTACCGGACAGAGATGTACTGCCAATCCCCTTTGACAAGAGAAGTCGGAACCGGTCATTGGATACCCTCAGAGATTTGGCTGCCGGAAACAGGCAGTACGATAGGATTCGCCTAACATGGAGAAGAGAGGGCTTCGTTGAGATAGACATTCGCATACCGTTTCAATCGAGTCAATGACCCGCAGATGAGAGAGCCTCATCAAGGTCCAGAGCCGTCACAGCCCCTGAGAAGCTGCTCACGTAGAGACGACCCTCATGCTCAGAGAAGCACATCCCCGTCACACCTGTGGGGAGTCTATGCGAATCCACCTGTTCGTGTGATGGCCCCCACACACGAACCATACAATCCCAGCCGCCAGACGCGAACGCTTCGGTATGAGGCAGGAATGTGAGCGCCCCTACGACATCTTGGTGCGCCTCGATGGCCGCCCCTCTGTTCGTGTCGATGCTAATACCAATAACCTCGCCATTGTAGAGCCCGAGCAGGACAGACGAGCCGTCCTCGAGCACCGCCATGCTGTGAATACGCTGGTTGAACTCAGCAACAGTACGTACCAGCTTGTACCTTCGCAGATCCCAGAGCCTGCATGTCCCGTCCCATGATGCCGTGAGCAGATTTTCGCCACCCGACAGAAGAGCCACCGAGGAAACGTCACGGCTGTGTGTAGGGATGTTCCGAAGACACTTTAGAGTACTCGTAGTGAAGACCTTCACCATGCCATCCTGAAAACCAGCCACACCCTTGCCGGCCTCCACATCCACAGCCAACGACTTTGCTCCTGAAGTATGCGACAATGTATGCGTGTTTTGGGTACTTCGTCCAGTGCTCCATCGTCGAACAGTGCCATCCCAGCTGGCAGAGAAGACAATGGAACTCTTCCCCCCGAAGGCCACCGAGGCCACCATGTCCTCATGACCAATGAGAGCCCTGCGAGGGCGTCCGGTCTTTGCATCAAGAAGCAGGACACGCGAGTCGGCAGTGCCACAAGCAAGTGATCGTCGTGATGCATCAATGGTCACACAAGTGAGTGGCGGAGGATTAGCACCTGTGGGACGATACAGGAGGGTCGAGTGCAATACGGTCACCGCCAACCGGAAGACAAGCCGGCTGTGAGAGTATGCAGCGTGCACGAATAAATGTGTGCAGCATCAGTGTTCCCGGCGTAGCCACCACATGGACACCACGACCACAATCAGGATGGGGGGAAGGAGAAACACGACTAGTGAACTCAGAGTCGGCGACCCCTGTGTGAACGTAATAGACGAGCCAGAGAACTGTAACAGGAATTCCTCCAAGACCCGGCCCACGACCTCAAGGCTTGAAGCGCTACACTTGTCCGGAGTGTCCTCCAGTGTGTGCCAGTACCAGGGGAATGGTGCGTGGTGTATTATGTCTAGGGCCGGAACACCTGCGTCGATGAACGGGTTGTGGTCATCGATGATAGCAGCCCCGGTTTCATTTACGAATATATGGCCGTAGCCCAAGTCGGATGCAATGGACCACACCATGTTCTGAAGTGCAACCGTTGATCGCTGCTCACGTCGGAGAATCAGTGATGCGTCACCGACCATGTCTAGTAGTATCATCGCACGCACGGACTGGCGGCGTTGATTATCAAGCGTGGTGACATAGTAGTCAGACCCAACAATCCAGTCCCATCCATCGACTCCACCGCTATCCTCGGCATCAAAAAAGACGAGTTCGATATCCGTGCGGGTCTCGGCGGGAAGCACGCGGGCCAGCTCAAGCAGAACTGCGGAACCACTGGCACCATCGTTTGCCCCAAGAATCGGCCGGGTGCGATTCGCGGGGTCAGAATCCCGGTCTGCAACCGGACGTGTATCATAGTGCGCACCAAGAATCGTGGTTGCATTCTCACTCCCGTACGTGGCGATGATGTTCGCACAGTTGGTGCCGCGATATGTGAAGTTCTGAAGGTGAACTGACCAGCCAGACTCTCGCAGCGTACTGACAATGAATGACCTGCACTCAGAGAGGTTTGTGGAGCCCGGGGGACGAGGACCAAAGGCACACTGCTTGTCGAGGTACTCAAAGGCGGAGTCGCCATCAAACAGTAGCGAGGAGGAACGCACGGGGGGGACGAACAACGGAATGCTGGGTAACATAATGAGAACGACAATCACGAGAGTGGTCAAGCGCAAGCTGGTCACGGCATCAGTCCCAAGACTTGAGAGCCTATATCTCTTGTCACGCAGCAAAACGTGATTGAATCATGTCACGAAGAATGTGGGGAATCTCAAAGGGCAGTTTGCGAAGAACCACTGACGGGATATGAGAGTACCCAATCTCCCCGCGGGCCAGCATGCACAGTATCTCTCCAGATAGGTTCAGATGAGATGCTCTCGAGAGGACGGCGTGGGCGAAAGAGGTACCCCGTGTGCCTGCCCACTCGGCCATGGCAAAATTGGCACCGAACGCCTTACGACACATGTCTTCGTACTTGGCAAGGAAGGCAGCATCATAACGCCCCCGATTCATGGCCTCCGCAATGACAAAAGCTGCATAGACCCCAGACCACATGGCATATGCAATCCCCTCACCCATCATTGGGTCCACGTATCCTGCAGCATCACCCACTAGAACCACGCGGTCGGTCACGTTCACATTATTGACCCCATCTGCACCAAGAAACGATACCCGGCGCTTCTCAGGCACAAGCTCGAATCCAAACCGTTTCTCTAACTGGCGAACAAAGCCGTCAAAGATGGGGCGAAGTGGATGCATGTGGACACCGGCCCCTGCGATTCCGATAGCAAGATGCTCACGCTTTGGGAAGACCCAACCATAGCTCACACGCCCCTCCACAGGGAGTATCTGAAGGACGGTGGGATCGCCATCACAGGCCTCTACGACCCGTCTAGCACCCACTCGAAAGTCGGACTCCATCCCCAGACCCACACGGTGCAGGTCCTTCCTAGGCGGTCGTAACCCGAGAAATCGACCCACAACGGTGTTGACCCCGTCAGCCCCAACAACAAAATGGGATCTGAACTCACGACCGTCACTAAGAGCTGTGGTCACCCCGTCACGACCGACCTCTACTCGAGCCACTCTTGCAAGCTCAAATAGTTCAACACCCGCACTCTCAGCACGCCGGGCGAGAAACTCATCGAAGAGCGACCGGTTGGTGGTGACTCCGAGCAGACGCTTGGACTTGAACTGCACATCGAGACCGTCAGGCAGAATGAAGCGCAGGCCATAGATCTCCCGTTCGGCGAGCCGTCGTGGCAGACGCCCCAGCAACCTCAGACCACGGTACATGACCGCACCGCCGCATGGTTTGTCCCGAGGAAGCTGCGCCTTCTCTAGCAGGACTGTGTCAAGACCAGCCTGTGCAAGTTCGTATGCAGCACAGGAACCGGCCGGGCCCGCACCTACTACGACGACATCGTACTTTCCCAACAGTCCTCCTCCATCGCGCAGTAGTACGTAACGAGTCTGAAGAGGACCTAAACGTATTTGAGACTACCGTACTAGTCATCCCCTCAGATGTCCCTGCAGTTCCTGCATCCGGGGCGTGGTCTGAGACCGAACTTGCGCATGATCTTTCCACCCGGTGCTTCGTCCGGAGCCTCAGGCGGTGCCTCCCACGGAATCTCTCGACGACCCACCTGCTTGAAGCCGTAGCCCATTACCAGCATCTTTGAGGGCGTGTTCTCCTCATAGACCTCGCAATAGACCTCCTTGACACCAGCCTCAAGAAAGTACTCTACAGCCCTCTGTATCAGCGCTGTGGCCACACCTCTCCTCCGACGAGATGGGAGAACCCCGAGGCCAGTGATCTCACCATAGATGGGGTCCTTATCGCGTTCCACAAAACACGCAATGAAACCAACAATCGTGCCCCACATCTCTGCGACGAAGATCCCATCAGTGTCGAGTTTCTGAGCATCCTCTAGCGAGATAGGACAGAACGGGTCCGGGGAGGCAATGAAGCATCGGTTGTAGAGCCTCACAAACTCTTCGAGCTCGTCCTTTCTCAGCTGCCGTACCTTCACGTATGGAGGCACTGTCTTGTGCTCCCACCACTCACGGGCGAGTCGAAGGGCCTCTTCGGCCTCGGCCCTCATGACAAGATAGGCACGTGACTTTCCACGATGCTGCGGCTGAGTTTCAGCTGAAGCCATTGTGCTCAGTCACATTAGACAACCGTACGTTAACAATGTATTGACTCACATGCTGGCCACTATCTTGTCAATCGTTTCTATTGTGGCGACGATTATTCGTGAAACCGCATCTTTCAGGAGAGGATGCTGCTCGCCAGTCTGCTCGCTCTCGTCCTCTTGCTCACCCTTCTGTTCACCATGAAGGTTACCATCGACTGCGAGAATGGACGCAGCCTCTATGCCATGTGTGCTCGCAAACACGAATAGGAGTGAACTCTCCATCTCGACACATTTGACACCAATACGCGTCCACATGTCCAGCGGATCAAGGTCGGGATTTGTGTAGTATACGTCGCTCGTCCAGCAGATTCCCCGGTGCACCCTCTCGTGAGGCAATACTTTCAGAGCTGCCGAGTACAACTCAGACGACCAACGTACAGACGCTACCGCAGGATACTCCACAGGAGCATAGTTGAGGCTCGTGCGCTCGTCGCGGATGCACCCTGTGGGCACCACCACATGACCAGTTCGCACAGACGGATCAATCCCCCCGCATGATCCAAGCCGGATTATCACCTTCGCACCCAACCTTACGAGTTCTTCGATGCAGATGTGTGTTGAAGGTGTACCTATCCCGGTGCCTGAGATGGTCACGGGTACTCCACCCTGTGGTGTGTAGGCCCGGTATGTGACAAACCCGCGATACCGCGCAACCTCCTCGACGTCGCGCATACGTTTAGCAATCACTGGCACACGATCTGGGTTGCCAGTGATTATTGCCACCTCTTCTACATCACCCTCGCCAACTCGCAGGTGAGGCTGGACTCTCCGTTTCATGGTCACGACCTGCCTCTGAGCAGGTCCGGCGCAATATCATCGTTACGATGTAGCAGAGCCACGTTGACGATACTTGCAGCGAGAACTAAGGGGACACTGTTCGCAGCGAGGCCGGCGCCTAAGACACACTTGTGCGACCAGGTCAATCATTCCCCAGTACAACTCGGGTGGCTGACGACGACCACCCAAGCGCTCCGCAAGGAGCCATGCCTCTTCGTCATCAACACTCCTGAACGACAACCCGAAGACTCTCCGGAACAGGTGGAGAATGTTGCCATCAACCATTGGCCTAGGGATGGAGAATGCAAAGTTTAGAACTGCGGCCACACCATAGCGGCCAAGCCCGGGTAGTTGTTTCAGGGCGGTCTCGGTGTCTGGAATCATGCCGTCGAACTGTTGGACAATGATCTGTGCGGCCTCACGGAGATGCTTGGCGCGGGTGTTCTGCAGGCCCAAGCTAGACACAATCTCAGTGATGTCGCATTCTTCTGCTGCAGCCAATGTCTGGACCGTGGGGAATCGACTAATGAATTGATCAAACACACGAGAAACTGCGGTCGCAGTCGTGCGACGGAGAAGTATCTCAGCAATAAACACCTTGTACGGGTCTTTCGTGGTCCTCCAGCTGTAGCGGGACCCGCGGCGTCGATACCAAGAGATGATTCTCTTTCGGACCCAACGAAGCACATCGGACTCGACCCCATGCGAAGCCATTGCAGATCAACTCTGGATCAGTCCATGAGAGCCCCGAGCCGCTCGACCATCTCCTTCACCGAGGAGACTACCGTGACTCCCTCCATCTCGCGAAGCCGGGCCACATTCTCAAGGTCCACCCTTCTTGTCCGAATCTTGAAACGAGTGCCATCCGGCGCAACGGTTTCTACCGTACCCTCGTGCTGGTCGACTGGTAACAGAATCACCGGGGTCGTGCCCTTCAGGGTCTGAGCGACAGCATTCGTGATGAGAGTGTCCTCGATGCC
>QMYR01000003.1 GCA_003662765.1 Candidatus Thorarchaeota archaeon | reverse complement strand
TCCTCGGCGTCCTCCTCGGTGAACTCGACAATCTTAATCTCTTCAGCGGGAAGCTCAGCCATGTCACATCCCAGCGGTTCGACTTGCATGTTCCATGCAACGACACACATAAACGAAATCATTTGGGCCAGCCACGACCTCAGCCACGTGATGCGGCCCAGTCGTATGCCTCTTGAATGGGGGTGCATCCGCCGCACTTGTGGCATCCTGCAGCAGTTTCGTCGGGGTTCAGCCGGTTGTCAAACAGAATCTCCCCAACACGCTTGTAGAATGCCATAGAGGTGTCGATTGATCCAACATAGGATGGGACAAAGTCAGCCAGCAGGCTCTTGGGGGCAGGCCTGAGAGGCGTGACGACAGGCAATACACCAGTTTCGGCCAAGTCGGCCACAAAACTCAGCGTTCGGTCGATGTCTTCTCCGAGACCATAGAGCACGAACGTACTGACATTGCCACGGCCAAAGAAGTCGAGAGCAAAGTCCCACGCTCTGCGGTACATCTCAAGAGAACCGTATCTGTACTTTCCTGGACACATCCTCTGTCGAATCCTCTCATCGCCGCTCTCAATATGCATGCCGACCGCGTTGGCCCCTGCAGCTGCCACCTCCTCGATAAACCTCAGTTCAGTGGGGGGCTCAAACTGCACACCGATTGGAAGTCGGGACACATCACGAATCGCACGCACCAGACCAGCAAGCCTCTTCGCTCCGGCATCTGGCGAGTCAGGCGTCCCCGTAGTTATCAGAATATTCTTGATGACGCCCTCAGCCTCAGCCGCCTGTACTACCTCCGCCAACTGCTCAGGATGTTTCTCAAGCACGGTATCACCAGAGTAGAGTGAGAAGGGTATCGTACAGAACCTGCACTGTAAACCGTTGGACCAGTATCTACACGCTTGGTACGCTGTCGTGGCCAGGGTCTCGCTACCATGGAGCAGTGCTATTTTCCTATACGGGACACCGTCCTTCGTAGTAAGATCGTAGAAGCGGGGCCGCGGTATGACCCGTAGTGGTATTGACTGCTCGTATAGCCACAGGTCGGGATTGTCGGTGGGCTCCAGAGGCGCCGCGCCAAAGAGCTGTGCCTGCTCTCCTCGCCGAAGCGGTACGCCCACGGGCCGGCCGTTGGGGATTATGAAGTACTTCGCCCCAACCGGTCCTGCCCCACCTCTTCGGGCCGCCCACTCACCCTCATCTACCATCACGCCCTCTGTCAAGAGACGAATCTTGAGGCGCAATAGCTCTTCAGCATTCATGTTACTCGTTCCTCGCCCCTCGTCATGCCTAATCTGTGCTGCCATTGGGGCTCTTCCCAGATGTCGCCATCTGTACGAGCTCCGGTAAATCAATCACGTTCAGGGAGTTGTCACTTTGGGAGGCAAGCATGTTCTTACAGAAGGGGCAGGCTGTGACCAGATAGTCTGCACCAGTTTCTACCGCCTGCCTGACACGTTCGGCGCCAATCTCCCGCGATTTCTCAGGAAAGAGCGTCCTGAGGCCCGCACCATTACCACAACACATTGCGTTGTCCCTGTTGCGCTGCATCTCGACCAGACCATCTGCGGACAGCCGCGTTATCACCTGTCGTGGAGGCTCGTAGACACCGCTGTGTCGGCCGAGGTGGCAAGGATCGTGATATGTGAAACGAGCATGAAGTACCCCTTTTGGTAGGTCGTCCAATCTGTCCGCAAGGAGCTGACTCAGATGAAGAACCGGCTTGTTGAGCTGAAGACCGTTCTCCGGGTAGTCCTGCGTGAGCACGCGATAGCAGCCCGGACAGGTTACCACTATCGCCTCGGCCTCAATCGAGTTCAACACATTCACGTTATGACGCGCCTGAGAGAGAGCCAGTTCCTTGAATCCGGTTCTGAACAGCGGTGAACCGCAACACCACTCGTCAGGTGTCACGATGACATTGTAGCCCAAGCCCGTCAGAGTCTTCGTTGTGCTCGTGAGGATGCTGGTTTCGCGGTAGGCCGCCGTGCATCCTGTGAAGTACACAATACCTTGGCCGTCTGTTTCCTCGATCGTGACCCAGTCATTTCGGTGCGTGTGATCTTCACCATACGGGTTGTGACATGATTCTATTGTTTCAGCCATCTTGATGATAGCAGGCGGCGCCCGCTCTTCAGCCACAATTCGTTCTCGTACAGCCTCCACTATGCTTGCGATGTCGATGCCAGGCACGCACCATGTCAGACAGTGACTACACTCAAGGCACTGATAAAGAACCTCGACAGCACGTTCGTCTAGCGGCCTCACGCCGAGATTGTCGTAGTGGACAAGCAGGGCCCGTCCGTGAGGCGTCGGCGAGTCAGACCGCCAAGCGAAGAACGTGGGGCATATATGACGACACATCTTCGGGCACGCGGCACACATCCGCACCTGTTCTGCCATTTCATCAGCGTTCACTCGCGTACCCCCAGTCCCATCTTTCCGGGATTAAGAATCCCGTTCGGGTCCAAGACCTCCTTGATTCGTCTGAGAACCTCAAAGCTTGAGCCCAGTTCGTCTGCTGTGTATGTACTGCGGGTCAGGCCAATGCCATGCTGATGACTCATCGTGCCGCCCTCCCGTAGACACGCCTTGATACCGGCGTCCCAGATTCTCCTGTATGTGGTCCACGCAGATTCTGCGTCCGGTTGGGATGTGAAGAAGATCATGTAGATTGAGCCTCCGTTCGGATACATGTGCGAAAAGTGCGAGAGAACGAAAGCACCCTCAGCCTCCATCGCCTCCTTCATTGCGTAGTAGACCCGCTCAAGCCTGTCGTAGGTAGCCACGATATCGATGGTGTCACCGATAGAGTATCCTGCTGTTGTGAACTTCGTTGGGTAGTACATGTCGTATCTGTGCTCCCACCAATATCTCGCTGGGTCCTGACCAAGATCTTTTCCGTCCAGCCCCATGCATATCTCTACAGTCATCTGCTCGTCGAGCCTCACCTGTTCGACGGTGCCATCAAATGCCAGCAATAGCACACAGTTGCCCTCGTCAATAGGAAACCGCGTACTGAAACTCATTGCCGCGTCTTCGGGGTCATAGAGTCGGACGACCGATGGAAAGACACCACGATGGAATATATGTCGTATCGCCTCAAGACCAGTGTGAACATCGCGGAATGCTATCGTTCTGAAACGTCTCTCTTCTGGAAGTGGAAACAGTTTCAGCGTGGCCTCCGTGATTACACAGAGCGTGCCCTCAGAGCCGATGAACAGCTGTTTGAGGTCGGGACCAACCGAGTGGCGTGGGACTGCCTTGCACTCCACAATGGAGCCGTCCGCAAGAACCACCTGCAGACCCAAGGTCATGTCCTCGATCTTGCCGTAGAGCGAGGACATGGAGCCCCCAGACCGTGTCGCAATGAATCCTCCAACGTTGGAGGCGCGCAGTGATGTGGGTGTATGACCCGTCGTGTAGCCGCGCTTGTTCACAGCTTCTTCGAGGTCAATGCCCACCACCCCGGCTTGAACTCGTACGGTCATGGAGTCGTCGTCGATGTAGATAATCCGATTCATGCGCTTCAGGTCGAGCTGAATCCCACCATAGATTGGGAGAGTTCCCCCGCACGTCCCGGCCCCTCCTCCAACGGGTACTACTGGGATTCGCAGGTCGTTTGCAATCTTGAGTACTTCCGACACTTCCTCCGTGCTATTTGGAAAGACCACCATGTCTGCAAGAGGTAGTATCTCACCGGCACGAATCTTGGCCTCACTCAGCGGCCATGCATCGTGGGCGTTCAACACCCTGTCGGTTTCGTGAACGGTCACATGTTCGGGACCGACAACTTCCGAGATGCGACGAACAGCCTCAGCCTTGGTCTTCTCATCTAGCATGAAGAGGTCACCTCCGCAAGGGAAGATGTTTGGCTATGTACACGGTGAGATCGTCGACCTCTATACCGCTGCCGTGTCTGTATAATTCGTTCTCGATTTGGGATGTGCATAACGGACACGGTGCCACAACGCGGTCCGGATCACGCCGAGTAATCGCTTCGATATTTCGTGCTGTGACCAAACTTGACACGTCAGCAGCGTGATATCCCACCAACCCACCGCCACCGCAACACGAGTCCGCAACCCCCGAGTCCGCCAGCTCAACGTCAGGGATGGCCCCTAGTATCTCAAGAGCACTGTCCATCACAAGCCGCGACACATGGCGAATGAGATGGCATGGGTCATGCACCGTCACAGTGATCCCACCCTCTGATGCGCCCTTGGAGAACTCGGCCCCAAGACGATCGATACCAACACGCTCCGCAAGGAATTCGACCATGTGGTAGACAGGAACACCCCAGTTCTCCTCTTCGGCAATCTCAAGAATACGGGAGGTGCAACCCGCACAAGTTGTGATGACCGCTCTCACCTTCAGAGAGCGGACCTGTTCGGTCAGCCTTGACGCCAACGACCTCGCGGTTTCCTCGTCACCAATCAGCTTTGCTGGCAGACCGCAACAGCTCATCTCGGTGGGAAGGGTGAAGTCAATACCGAAGTAGTCGAGAATGAGCTTTGCGGCCTCCCTGATTTCTTGGGAACGCTCCTCAGCTTGGCATCCCGGATAGTAGAGCACCTCTGCTCCGGGTTTGATTCTGTCCTCGATATGGGGTAGGCCGTGGCGCTCCAAGCGTGCATCGCGGCTCTCCGCCTTGTCCTCCTCGTCCTCCCAAGGTGTGAAGGCCAACCCATACTTGGTCAAGGTCGCAGAGAGCTGCAGCAGGCTCTTTGGCACAAGATCGCTTCGGCGTTTGAAAATCCTCGCACGCATGAGAATGACGACTGACGGGATGTCGACGTTCTTGGGACACACCTCACGACACGTACCGCACCCTGTGCAGAGATAGATTGTGTCGGCCGTGCTCCAGTATTCGGGAGGCGAGCGACTCAACTCCACCGCAATCCCGCGAGGACCACTGAATCGGTCTACACCCACCGCTCGCACGACGGGACAGTGATTGAGGCACAGTCCGCAATTCATACACTGCTCGACCGATTTCACTACCTCGAGTTCTTGACCGTGATATGGTACAATGCCCTCGTCCCTTAGTGTGTTCTTTACGAACTCGTACGCCTCTTCTTCGCTCATGATTTGGCCTCCGTGGCAAAGTTCACGGCCTCGATGGCTGCAGCATGGCCTGTTGCAATCGCCACACCAAGGCCGCTCTTCTCTGTGATGTAGTTGTATCCGGCCAGCACGGCGCCCGCACCAAACAGGTTTGCAGCATACACGCGGCCGTCGAGACCCACAGGTCTCAGATGTTCATCCACACCAATACCGCAAGTGTAGAGCCTGTGCCCTCTCTCCGTGACCCAGGTCAAGTCGGTCAGTTTCTGAGGGCGAGTCTCGGTGACAGACATCCTGTCGCCATCAAAGACCTGCAGTCCAAACACGGTTTCCCGCAGGCCTCGCTCGTCGCCCGCCAGACCCCCGCCAACAAACTTCCCTGTGGCCAGAACATAGCTCTTTGCAGTGACAGACACGCTCCTGCGTGGACCTCTTGCCTTAATGCCCGTGACTCGATCCTTCGAGGTCTCAGTCCCCACGACCTCATGGCCCTTGAGAAGACGACCGCCGGCTCGTTCCAGAGCGGCCTCTAGAGCAGCCTGAAGACGTGTCCCTGGTATTGACGGGGGAAACGAAATCGTTTCGATTACCTCAGCTCCGAGCCTCGACTCGAGCTCAGACCTAGCTGTGGCTGCATGCTCAAGGCCCAAGACCGGAGGCAAGACCACATGGGAGGCCCCCGTCCCCTCAACGTGGGATTGGAGAGATTCTGCAAGATGCCTGAGACCCTCCTCGGTGTCGAACAGACGCGCCAGCTCGATAGCGGAGAGGTTAGACACCGGGAGAAGATTCGATAGATCAACTGTGCAGTTGATCACTCTACGCGGTCCCTCTCGCAAGGCCTGACGCTCCTCAAGAAACGTCTTTGCAGCCATGCCAGAGTGAAAGTCGGGATACCCGCGAATTCCAGCAAACATCACAACGTTGTCCTCATCCATGAGCGAGTCTGACCACATCGTCTGTTGCAGTAGAGCAGTTGGCTTCAGTGTTCCGAGTGGGGAACATGCCATTATCGTGCTGTCGAGGCTCCCGACATGACGTAGCTCAGACTCAGCGACCGTGGAGAGAAACCACTCAATCGTCTCTTGTACTCTCTTCACTACGACATCCCCGTCGACAACAAGTGATTCACGCTCAAGTCCAAGGATAGAATACGGGTGCAGAACATGTAGAGCAGCAAGAAGATGTAGGCCTTCTATCGCAGAAACCGTTGGCGTTGTCGCAAGTGGTAGGTAACCTATCACATCAATGGCCCCAGAGCAGTCCGCTGTGGCACCGTGCCCTCGCGACAAAACGACGACGGAAAGACCAGCTTGCGAGGCCACTGTTCCCGCAACGAGGCCAGCCATTCCTCCACCAATCACTGCAACATCGGCTGCAATCTCCACAGTTCACACCTCCTCCCATGGCTGACGTTCCCGTGGCGGCCCCGTGTGATCAAGATTGGCAACACACGCGTACATCCCCTGGGCCATCTCCTCAAGTGGAAGCTGACCTCCACGCATTGGTGGTCTCTTTCCCTTCCATCGTTCAGCCAGATAGCTCAGCACCTCATGGAGGTATTGCTGCCCTGTCAGGCCGAGCTCTTCGGCGAGTATCGCCGCAGCCTTGTAGGTGCAGAACGTCCCCTGACATGGTCCAGTACCTATCCGGAGCCTCCTACGAAGGTCGTCGACCGTCTGCGGGAATTCATGTCGGATGGAGTACCGAATCTCGGCCTCAATAACAGGTTCACATGTACAGATCTTTGTTTTCCAGTTTGGCCTGTCACGCGTCAGTTCGAGCACTGCCCGAACTTCAGTGCCGCGACGTGCTCTCATCCGCTCTACGACATGAGCAGACATTCCGTATTCCGATGCGAGTGCAAGAACGTCGACATCGTCCTCATTGCCCGGTAGTGGTTCGAGGTGCGTACGACATTCCCGCTCCACACCCAGTTTCTCGCAGATGATATCTGTGACCGACTCGGCCATGTGACGGCACATCACCAATTTTCCACCAGTGAAGCTAATCATTCCCTCCCCGCCATCACCGGCATGGTCCATAATCCGATAGCCTCGTGTTACATCCCCTTCAGGAATCTTCCAGTCGGCCACCAGTGGCCGAATGCCCTCCATCGCCCGAACCACGCGCGCTTCCCGAATCGATGGGACCACCCATTCCATGCTCTTGAGGAGGTATTCTATTTCGTCGTGCGATGCTCTAACAGAATCGGGATCCTCCCACGTGTCCAACGCCGTCGTCCCTAGAACAACCGTGTTCTCGTGGGGAAAGAGGTAGATCATCCGCCCATCGACTGCCTTGGCGATGACGCCCACGTTGACAACTCTGCGGTCAAGAATGACGTGAGCACCCTTGTTCAGTCGAAGTTCAAGTGGCATCCCAGCCAACGCTGCGACCTTCTCGGCCCATGGTCCCGTTGCATTCACCACGATACGTGTGGAAACCGACTCGAGTCTGCCGGTCAGGCGATCGAAGAACTCAACTCCTGTCACTCTGCCATCTTGAACTATGATGTTCGTGACCTCACAGTAGGTGCGAATGTCAGCCCCACGGCGCTTGGCATCGATTGCTTGGAGCAGACAGAGCCTGAACGGGTCGATGAAGTACTCCTCAAAGTAGAGTGACGCAATAATGTCTGGGTTGAGCATGGGCTCAATCTTCAGGGAGTCCTCGGGAGTCAGAAACATGACAGGTGGGACCTCGCGTTCGGCTGCGCGCTTGGAGTACTCCTCAGCGAAATTGCCACCAGAGGAGAGGTCACTCATCTCAAGCATTGGAGTGAGGATGGGGTTCTTCATGATTATATGGCGGGCGATACGCTTGAGGTGAACTACCTCCGATGAGCACATGTCCACGATCTCGGGCTCGTTCATGTACTTGAGACCTGAAGAGATCATGCCGGCACAGGTGCCAACGGTCCCAGAGGCAATATCATCCCGTTCCAGTAGGAGTGTCTTGAGCCCTCGGATCTGACAATCACGTGCGACAGCCGTTCCTGTGCTGCCTCCTCCAATCACAACGACATCATAGTCACTCATCACGTTCGGTCTCCATCTATGAGCAGGGATGCCAAATGAACAGGCCGTCCCATCAATAGAAGCATTTCGGCATACACCAACGCAGTGCAGACAGCAACCACGATTCAGTCCCAGATAGATTAAAAGGACTAGCTATGTGAGAGCATGATATAACGACAAGCCCTCTTGTCGAAATTGGTGATAGAATAGTGCCAACGTATAGTCTGGGTGTACTTACGATTGTAGGACATGATGAGTCGAAGATCACTGACGCACTTGGAATCCCCGAACACCGTTTCGAGGACTTGGTTGACATCGCAAGACAAGGGTGGGAACACGGAACAACCGTGAGTGAGAGCATCGAGTTTATCGCTCAGCGCGTGACGGGTTCCGAACTGATTCTTGCCATGGTGCTACTTGGGAGGTTCTGGGAAGAGAGCGAGCGGGGTTCAGACTGAAACTGTCTTGGACGGGAGGGGAGCCTCCCGTCCTTCTCAATCACGATGTGAGTTCAATTATCTCGGACATCTCTGCGAGCATCAGCTTGTTGAACACCGCATACTGCTGTTCGTAGATTGCGACATTCTCTGGAATCGGCTGGCGCCGTTCCTCGACGTGGAACATGTTCTCCACAGCCTCCTTGTGGTCACCATAGACACCCATACCAACGGCAGCCAAGATTGCGGCACCTATGACTGTGGAGTCACGCGAGCGTGGTAGAAGCACGGGTTTGTTTGTACAGTCAGCAATGATCTGTCTCCACAGGGGAGAATTCGAGCCACCCCCGTCGATTCTCAACTCGGAGAACTCGGTATCAAGCATGCCTTCCATCATCTGCACGTACATCTGAATCCCATAGCCGTTGGCCTCCATAATGGCGCGGGCCACATGAGCCTTCGTGTGGCCAAAACCAAGGTTGTAGAATATGCCTTTGTTGTATGCCATGAACGGAAAGACCACTAGACCATCGCTGCCAGCGGGGACTGAACTAGCGGACCTCTCAATTATCTCGTAGGCATCCTGTTGTGTCTCGGCCGCCAGAGCAACTTCCCGCTCGCAATACTGATCTCTGAACCACTTGTACGCAAGACCCGTACCGGGTATGACGCCCTCAAGAATCCATTCGCCAGGAATCGCAGAGGGATTGCAGAACAGCACATAGGGGTCTTCAATGAACTCCTCTACATGGGTGATAACGAACGTACCGGTACCTGTGGTGGCCTTGATGACGCCGGGCCTAATGGTTCCAGTCCCCAGCGCAGAGCACTGCTGATCCCCGCAGCCCATAACTACAGGGGTTCCCTCTCGAAGACCTGCCAGTCTTGCGGCCTCTCTATGGACATGACCAATGACCTCCCCAGGTGTTGCGATCTCTGCAAGCTTGTCCATCGGGATTCCCGTCAAATCGCATAGCTTGTCTGACCATCTCAGGGTTTCATGGTCAATCGGGCCGTAGCGGGCATTCGCCGGCTCGGTCACCATTCGCCCACAGAGGCGATGATTGATGAGCGCATCAAGAGTCAGGAACTTGTATGCCTTCTTGAACAGGTCGGGCCTATTCTCGGCAAACCACATCATCTTGTTGACGCTCTTTCTCGGCCCAATGTCCTCGGCCAGTTCCTTGGCGCGTTCAGTGGATCGGTTGTCTACCCATGTCACGGTAGGCGCAAGTGTGTTCCCGTCCTTGTCCACTGGCGTGATGCAATCCCGCGTTGTGGAAACAACACAGGCAATGACTGCCTCGCTGCCCGGCTCGCACCCGGAGAGGGCTCTCTGCATCGTGTTACATGCGGTCCGCCAAAATGTATCCGCTAGCTGCTCATGCGTTCCCAGCTCGCGTGGCGGGCGCGGGTACTCCTCATACTCGCGACATATCTCACGACCCTCCTCGTCGACAAGACAGGCACGCGCACCGGTCGTCCCGATATCGAATACTGCGAACACCCTTTGACTCATGTAGCTCACCACAGCAGGGAGCTGCATATTCAATGACTTCAATATGAATCATACTGGCGGAGGCCAACATGTGCCTGAAGCCCAATCAAGCACTTTTTCTTGTGGTTTGGCCAAGTAGTACCGGGTTGCATTGACACAAGAGTACTCTGTTCACATCGAGATCGCTCCCCAAGTGCATCTGATTCGCGGAGCAAACCGTGCGAGGTTCCCAGAGGCTAACTGTCTGCTCATAGACGACGAGATCCTCACATTGGTGGACGCGGGCGCCTCTCTCCCTCACATAGAGAGAACACTGAAGGACCTCGGTCACGAGATCTCAGATGTGGACCAGATAGTGTTGACGCACTTTCATGTGGACCACAAGGGCTACGCGGAGAGAATAAGGAAAGTCGCCCATTGTGACATTGTGTGTCATGAATTGGGAGTCGAGGGCACAAAGAGTTTTGAGGGTCTTGTGGACTGCTATGGCACCAGGGGGCGAGCGCACTATTACGCTTGGGAGAGCTTCATCAAGAAGTGGCTTCCACATGTCACGGAGAACTATGAGGTCACGGGTACGTTCCAGGATGGGGAGGACATAGACTGCGGCAACGTGAAACTCATTCCGATACACACACCGGGTCACACGCAGGATCACACATGCATTGGAATCAACGGCCGGAAAGTAATCTACCTAGTTGACATTGACCTGACTCGTTTCGGCCCATGGTACGGCAACGCGGTGAGTGACATAGTTCAGTTCAAGGAGTCCATCAAGAGGATAATGGACATGCGACCCGCGATGGGCATAAGCAGCCATCTCATGGAACCCATTTCGAACGGACTCGAGGACAGACTTGAGGCATACCTTGCTGTCTTCGATGAGCGAGACCAGCGAATAGTACACAACGTCGAGGAAGGCCACGACACCATCGAGAAACTCGCAGCCGTTCCCACCATCTATCCCCGAATCCCACACGAGGTATATCTCGTCTTTGAAGAGATCATGCTGGAGAAACATGTGAGACTTCTGTGCGAGCGCGGAGTGCTGCGGCGGGATGGAGAAAAAATCCTGGTAGACAAGAGATAGTGGGGCGGCGGCACCGTGTCGCCGCCGTGTAGATGTTGAAGCTACTTGTGCTTGAAGTGGGGCTCGCGCTTATTGAGAAACGCGTCAACGCCCTCAACCATATCCTCCGTGTCGAAGACCTCACAGAACACATTGACCTCGAAGTCGAGAGACTCTCTTATTGGCAGGGCCCACGCATTGTTGAGTGACTGCTTCGCAAGTCTGATTGCCACTCCCGGTTTCTTCGACAGCTTCTTGGCCAGCTCATCGACACCTGCGCGCAATGCCTCGACCGAGTCGAAGACGCGGTTGACCAGGCCAATCCGTAGAGCCTCCTCGGCCTTGATCTGGTCGCCCGTATAGACGAGCTCCTTGGCAATACCTAGGCCGACTAGACGGGGAAGTCTCACAGTGCCACCGAACCCGGGAATGATGCCGAGGTTGATCTCCGGCTGACCGAATCGAGCGTTTGCTGAGGCATACCTGATATCGCAGGCCATAGCCACCTCGCATCCGCCGCCCAAAGCGAATCCGTTGACCGCAGCAATAACAGGCTTGCTCATCGATTCGATGTACGTGCACAGCGCCTGTCCATTCTCAGCCAAGGCGCGCACAGACTTGGAGTCCTTGCCCTGAAACTCTGTGATGTCTGCGCCGGCAGCAAAGGCCTTCTCCCCTGTCCCGGTCAGAACCACAACACGTACCGACTCGTCCTTCTCAGCCTGCTCGAAGAGTTCACGCAGTCTTTTCACGACCGCGATGTTGAGTGCGTTGTACTTCTTCGGTCTGTTGATAGTGATGGTCGCGATTCCATCGGTGACCTCATAGAGAACATCTTGCTCGGACATCGTGCTCCTCTCCGTGACGATAACGCGCACAGCGTTTCGTACGTAATAAGCGTTCGGGGGCAGCGACTCCACAGGTTTATCTGGACCTTTTGCATAGGGCCGGAACTATATCATCGGGACTGTAGGTGTGAGGTCTTTGGACGCCTCGGAGAAGAAGCAGATCTGGAGGGACTCGCTCCTCGCCATGAAGAACTCCCTTCTTGGCACGTATGAACTGACGACCACCGTGTACGAGCAAGAGAAGTTTCTCAGGTGCTGGAATCCAGACGGTCCGGATTACCTGGTCTTCTCGGACTACAGAAGGAACGAGGGGCGACGCAGAATCCAAGATGTGATGGAAGTCATAGACGATGCACTCGAAAGACTCGACAGATGCGACACTCGCGAGGCGTCTAGGATATTCCTGCAGACAATGAAACAGGTGGCCCGATTCTCAAGGCTTGCAAGACTGATAGAGGACACTCGCGAGTCATTCGGCAGAACATGACAAAAGAAAGGGGAAAGAGGGCAGAGCCCTCAAGCGTACTAGACGAGCCACTTGTAGGTGATCTTCTTCTCGTCAATGCGATCGAATGCCAGCTTGAGCGTCATGCCAATCTCAGGCATTGACATCAGGTTGGTGATATGTGCGGTCAACTTCTTGCCCGATGGAAACTCGCCAATCGCCACAACGTAGGGCGCACGTGACGTGAGACTCTCCGGAGCAAAGTCCACAATCACATAGGAATGCAACTTCGCCTCACGCTCCGTGAACTCGACAAGCTCGCACTCCTCCAAGTCCTTCTGGCAATGTTGCCGAGGGGGCAAGTATTCGGTCCCACACTTGGGGCATCGACTCATCATCAACTTCTCCTGCTCAAGTGCCTCGAGAAACTTTTGGAAGAAAGGCGTCACTGCCTTGTCCGTGGTATATCCCAGATAGAGTTCCTTCTTCTCTCCAGACATTCCTATCACCAACCTCGCTCAAAGATGAATATGTTGACGAACTGACCTGATTGCCCCACGTTGTGGGCAAGGCCGAACTGGACATCATCAATCTGCCTGGACGGTTTCTGTGCCTCGCCTCTCATCTGCATCAGAATCTCGTAAGTCATTGAGAGACCCGTTGCACCGAGAGGATGTCCCTTGCTCTTCAGGCCCCCGTCCACGTTCACAGGAATCTTTCCATCATGGTAGTTCTCCTTGTTCTCGACAATCTCCCGACCCTTGCCCGGCTCTGCAAAGCCGAGATCCTCGTAGGCGATGAGCTCAGCAATCGTAAAACAGTCGTGAACCTCTGCCATGTCCATGTCCTTCGGCTCAAGACCGGCCATCTTGTAGGCTGCCTTGGCGGCGCGCTTCGCACCAGGAATAGATGTGAGTGAAGGTCTGTCTTGGACCATCATCTCAGACGCGCCTGCACCAATCCCCCTTATCCACATTGGCTCGTCGGTGAACTCCTTGACACGGTCTTCAGCTGCAATCACCACAGCCGCAGCACCGTCGGTGATCAGACTGCAATCGTACAGGTTCAATGGTCTGCATATGGGCACTGAGTTGTGGGCCGCCTCAAGCGTCACCTCACGAGGTAGGTGGGCCTTCGGATTCTGTGCTCCATAGTGGTGAGACTTCACTGCAATCATGGAGAGCACCTCGTGGGGCAGATTGTACTCATGCATGTATCTGGAGGCCATCAATGCATAGAATGCGGGGAATGATATGCCGAAGGGATACTCCCACCGCATGTCGCCAGCCCGTGCCATCAACTCTGTGGCTTGAGCGGAGGTGACCCGGTTCATCTGTTCGACGCCGAGCACCAACATTATGTCATACAGCCCAGATGCAACCATGCCCCATGCCGCTCTGAGTGATGCTGTCCCCGTCGTACATGCAGACTCCACTCGGAGGTGCGGCTTCTCGTGCAGACCAAGATAGTCTGCAATGAGCGCAGAGCCCGCCCCTTGACCTGTGAATTGACTTGCTGCATACGACAGGACACTCGCATCAATCATGTCCTGAGTGATTCCCTCGTCCAAGATCGGCTTGAAGGCCTCAGCACATAGCTCGCGCATTGTTGCATCATAGCGCTTGCCAAACTTGCTGTGGCCACCAGCCACTACTGCTACCCTTCTGGCCAATTCTGTTTCCTCCTGGGACGCTCCTGCGTTGCGGGTTGGTATGTGCAGGTCCCATCAATCTTGAATGGATTTGTGCGTGATTTGAGAACGAGGTCTTAAGGTTGACGCTTGGCGGGACGTCCGCAACGCTCGATACACCCCTTACTGTCAGGAGGATCCACGAGGGATCCTAGAAAGAGGTGAAGGGAGACGGCGAACATTGCCGCCCCCTTGTTGGTTTGTGTCAGGGGATACAGACTCAGAGCCTGTTTTTCCTACCAGGGAGTGTCTGGCTCCGGAATTGTCGGGATGTTGAACGCCTTGGACATTGGATTTCACCACGAATCAAGTTGCAGCACATAGCATTCGCCACCCCGTTCCATCTTCGGACCATAAGCACACGGTGTGCCATCCAAGACGAGCAGTTTGGAGTACAGGAAGCAGCATAGAAGACTACAAGGTTAAATCCGCCCAAGCCGAACGGCTTGGGACCGTCCTGCCGCGGGCAGGCCCACAGATTGTCAGCCTATGTTCAGATGACTCTCAATACACGACGAAAAACAGGCGCGGCCCCGGGAACAGCCCCGGGGACCACCACAGACTACTCTCCAGTGAACTTTCCGCGGCGCTTCTCAAATACGGCTGTGATGCCCTCGGCAAGATCCTTGGTGCCGAAGCACTCCACCGCAGCGTCAACCTCGAACTTCAGGTTCTCCTCGTACGAGGCCTCAAATGCCATATGAGTGGCCTTCTTGGCCAGCTTCATCGCGATTGGGGCATTGCCTCCGAACTTGGCGCCGTACCACATGGCTTGGCTCAGGAGCTCGTCAGGCTTAGTGACTTTGCTGACAAGGCCGATCTGAAGAGCCTCCTGAGCTGTTATCTGACCGCCCGTCAGGATGAGCTCCATGGCCTTTCCTAGCCCCACAATGCGAGGCAGACGCACGCAGCCGCCCCAGGCTGGAATAAGGCCGAGGCTAACTTCAGGGGCGCCAATCTTTGCCTCCTCATCAGCAATGCGGACATCACATGCTAGAGCAATCTCGGTGCCTCCGCCCAAGCACAGCCCGTGAATCGCCGCGATGACGGGCTTGCTGAAGGTTGCGATCTTGTCTATGGCCTGTTGACCAAGAGCCACAAGCTCACGAACCTCGTCGGACTTGCCAAGAAGCCCCTGGGCCATTTTCAGGTCCGCACCAGTACAGTACACCTTGTCGTGATTGGTTGCTAGGACAACGGACCGGATGTCGGGGTCCTTTTCCGCCTCGTCCAGTGCAGCAATCAGGTCCTTGATGAACTGGTCGTTTATCGCGTTGAGTGCATCAAGTCGATTGAACTTGATGAGGGCGACATTCTTGACGGGCGACAGGAACGAACCCGCCTTCTCATAGAGCATAGTTTCAAACTCAGGCATTTTTCGCACCTCATAGAGACTTTGCAGGGAACAACTGGTAAGCTTACTAATAAACCTCCGTAATGACAGGTTCAGGCTGTAGCGATGCACAGAGAAGAGTAGAGATGGAGGGCAGGGGTGGTCACCTGCCCCACGTCGTGGCACACTACTGCAACATCTTCGGAATGCTATAGCACTCACCAAGTTCTTGGTGGAGCTTCTTAAGCTCGACCTTGACCTTGTCAAGCCCGAGAGATTCGGCCATCTCAAACGGGCCCATGGGGAAGTTGGCGCCAAGCTTCATAGCCTTGTCGATGTCATCTTTCGTGGCGATGCCCTCGTCGACGAGAATCATTGCTTCTCGAATGACGGGAACCGAGATTCTCGTGAGCAGCCACTGAGGGTCAGCGCCCTTGGGCGGCTCGGGTTCGGCTGAAGCGCCTCCGTACTCGTAGAAACCCTTCTTGGTCTTGGTACCAAGTGCACCGCTGTCGACAAGCTTCTTCAGAGTCTCAGGAGGCTTGAAGCACTCACCAATCTCCTGATACAGCGTTTCCATTGTATGATAGGCCACATCTAGACCAACGAAGTCGCCAAGAGTGAACGGGCCGGCAGGAAACTTGCCGTGAACCGTCAGGGCCGTATCAATCTCCTCTTTGGAGGCGACACCCTGCTCATAGAGAAGGATTGCCTCCCGGAGAACAGGCATGAGAACCCGATTCACTATGAAGCCGGGGCTATTCTTGGCCTTGACCGGTATCTTTCCCTGCTTCTTGGCCACCGCCACGGCCGTGTCAATCGTGTCCTCGGATGTCTTCTCGCCTATGACTATCTCCACGAGCTTCATGGCCGCGACTGGCGAGAAGTAGTGCATCCCGATAAACTTCTCAGGACGCTTCGTTGCACTCGCAAGCTCGTCGATGCTCAGCGAGGACGTATTCGAGGCGAGAATGGTATGGGCTGGTGCCTGCTCGTCAAGAGCAGCAAAGACCTTCTTCTTGATCTCCATGTTCTCAAAGATTGCCTCAATGACGAGATCTGCGTCCTTGACGGCTTCCGCTTGGTCAGTCGTGGCCTTGAGGCGACCCATGAGACCCTCTGCGTCGGCCAAAGACATCTTGCCCTTCTCGATACCGGTCATGACATCATTTCGAATTCGCTCCATGCCAGCGTCAATGGCCTCTTGTTTGATGTCGACCATTGTCACCTCGAAGCCATTCCATGCGGATACATAGGCGATGCCTGAGCCCATAAGGCCGGAGCCTATCACGGCTATCCTCTTTACGTCCATGGCATCACCGCCTACATCGACATCATGGCCGCAAGTATCAGATTCGCCAAGGGGTTGCTCTCGTGGGCATTACCGATGACTTCGAGAGAACCGTCCTTCATGGTCTGCTTGAAGGGAACCTCACCCGTGAAGATGGCAAGCAATGTCTGGGTTGATGCTTTGTAGATCACATCGGGGCTGGGATAGACTCCGTCATGGAGCGACATTCCCTCCTTCGTCACCACTATATACTGCGGTCCGTCCTCGGTGTACACCTGCAGTACTTTCCCGTGATAGGGGCCGACCCATTTAGCAAGCTGCTTCTTGAGGTCCTCCTTCTCCCTGACCTTTGCGATCAGGAACCGAAAGAACTCTTGTAGTTGTGACATCTCATCTCAGTCCTCCTTCGCCATCCATCCGGCTATGGCCTCCTTGACTGCCGCATCCACTGAACTCGCCCAGATGTTGCCCTTTCTCTCTCGTACCTTGTCCAAGAATGCGTCGTACTCGTCGCCATCCATGAGAATGACGATGCGTCCTTTCCGGTCGTCAATGAAGGCCTTGTGGTACATCTTCTTCGATGTCCAGTACTCGTGCTGGATATCGCCCTCCTTCAGCCTTGGGTAGAAAGGCCATTCACCAGTGGGATGTTTCCTGTACTTCGCCATCACTCCTTCCTCCATCTCTTCACAAGGTCCCCTGGAGCCTCAATGAATCCGGGCCGGAACGGCCACTGAACAACGTAACGCATTCCCTTCACACCGTCGACCTCGCCCTTTGACCAACGACCGACGTACACGCGGCCGCCAGTGTTTCTGGCGAACTCACGCACCACTATCTCGATGAGGCCCTCAGGCTTCACACCAGCCTCGTCAGCCAGCTCCTGAATCTTGCTCATTATCTCGCCTTCGAAGTTGACCTCCATCGTCACTCCTCCTTCTTCCTGAACGCCAGGCGTCTGTATGGAACGCCCCAGCGCTCCTCGTACATCAGGCCCTCAAGCGGGGGTCTACTCGGCCCCAGCTCCCGCGGCTTGGCACGCTTGCCAATACAGAACGCGGTCAGCGGCTTCCAGAGCGGCGGAATACCGAGTCGGTCGCGCAATAACTCCGCGTGCCTCGGATCCGAGGTCACCAATGCCTCATAGCCACAACCGTAGCCCAGCTCGGTCGCGACAAGCCACATGTTCTGCACAGCCATCCCGGCCACGACCGAACCGAACAAGTCCAGTGGGTACAGGTAGCCTGCATCGTGCCACGCCTCACTTGCGCAGACAACAATCACAGCGTCGCTCTTTTCCGGATAACGGAACAACTCACCATCACGCAGCCGGGCATAGACTGCAGCCCGATAGGGATCCGTGATGAACCAGTTTCTCCCACTGGTCAACTCAAAGGGAGCACCACCGAACGCCGTCTGTGCCATCTCCTGTGCTATGTCGGCAAGAAACTCCTTTGTTTCTTGATCGTCCCTAATCACAATGAACCTAATCATCAGCATGTTCTCTGGACTCGGGGCATGTCTTGCTGCCTCCAGAATCATCTCGATGTGCTCGTCAGGGATACGTTCGCCCGTGAACTCACGGATTGACCGCCTTGCCCTGATGAGCTTCAGAGACTGTAGCTCCTCAGTCACCTGGGGAGCATCCTGTGCAGCGCCCACCGAGTCGCTCTTGCTTTCAGTAGCGCCTCCAGACATCATTTCACCTCGTATTGTGATGAATAGTGCTGAACTGATATTACCGCCTAAAATGTATTCCGAGATTCTGAAGAACACGCATGAAATATCGTGAGTATTGGCCGGATATTGGCCCGAACACACAAGCTGACATAAGTCACCAGTGACCGAGGAACCCAGACGCGCGGTTCACCACTCTCCTCCCGGCATTGTAATGCGCGTCACTACTTCTGAGTGGGAGCGAGATTCGCTCCTCCTCACCTCATCTCATTCCCTTGAAACAGGCTTAGACATGGCGCTGGTATTACTCACAACCATATTGGAGTATGACTGAGATTAGCCTCAGGTGAATACCGGAATGGTCGTCAAACTGTTCCGGTTGAGGAGAGTCAGGTGAGAGAAGATGAAGCTTGTGACGCTACATGTTCCCGAAACATACATTGACGGTCTCGAGAAGCTCGTTGAGAATAATCTGTATCCCAACAGGTCAGAGGCCATTAGAATCGCGATTCGTGATCTACTGAAACGCGAACTCTGGGGTTGAGAGTTCGCACAATCCCAGCCGCCCCAACAACGTTAATATCAATATATATGAGCCCTGAATATGTGCGGAGGCCACATGCGAAACGCCGCAACATACCCGGAAAGCGATCTTAGATGGAAAGGCTGGGAACGAGTCTGGGAGAGGCCAAGGTCTACAGGCTCCTGAAGGGCTGCCCTTGCCTCATGGACTTTGGAACAGAGAGAATCTGTGTCAATAATGACAACATCATCCCAGTGCGTGTTATCAACATCGATGTCAGGAGCGCTCAGGCCGCACTTGGGGAAACACGCACAGCCCCCTCCAAGCATCATGTTGGGGAAACACGCCCCTGTTACGGGTTTGTGGATGTCGGTAGACCAGATGGTTGGGCCTACTGCGCACTGTATGACGAGCCAATCGTAATAAACGGTCGACGAATTCCGGCGTCCGACCTCGAAGAGGCCATCGAGGTTGTGGAGTTCTCGCGCGACAAGAGCGAGGAGTCCTGCGCCCCATGTATCTACAAGTATCTCACGACCATGGGAAGCATCTTCGAGCCTGAGCTTGAACCCGTAGAGGCTAGGCGAACCCTAGAGGCGTACGTCAAGCACCTCACAGACAAGCCAGACATGGGGACCGAAGAGCCTGCCGAGATCTACCAGAAGATACTCAGATCTCACCTGCGCGAACTGCTTAGAGAAAAGCGGGAATGGACTAGGGCAATAAACACGATGGGTGGCAAGAGCAATCTGGAAGATGTTGAAACCCTCCTGAAACTATATCAGAACGTATCGAGAATGGAGGCTGTCTTGCACGGCCAGCTATTGTCACTGACTGAACGGAATAGTGATGAGGTTCGTCCGTCTGTGATTCGCAGGACTGCAAAGAACATCGTATACCTCTGTGAAAAGATTCATGAGATTGGTGACAAGCTACTAAATGAGGCAGTTTCCACTGAGGTGTACAGGGCAATCATAGAGCACAAGACCAACCGGCAACGTATTGAGGCTGCCGTCAAGAGCCTACTGACGACTCTTGAGGAGCTGCTGGCGCCGGGGGGTTCTGCATCCTCAGGTGGAACACACTCCACTACAGAGGCGACCAGCGAATAGAGAACGGACAGCGATATCAGGGATGGAGGGAACAATGAAAAGTTCAATAAGGCTCGTCAGAGGCTGCCCCTGCCTCAAGGTATTCGGAGACGAAACCCTGTGCGTCAACAATGATGAGGTCTTGGAAGTCAATGTCATAGAGATAGACCCATCCATATTCTCTTTCCACACAGACAAGGAGAGCATTGAAAAGGAACGTGCTGAGGAAGACAACGTCTGTTACGCGGCGATCTACATCAACTATCCTGACAACCGGGTGTACTGCATATCTCAGGGCTGGGTACTCAGGATCCACGGACGTGACGTGCCAGCCACTGATCTTGAGGATGCCCTCCAGTTTCTGTCCACAAAGGACCTGTCTGCAAGCGCCGAGGTCTGCAGCGAGTGTCTCTACAAGTTCCTGCTCACGCTTGCGGACACGTTTGCTGACACCATGACCAAGCAAGAGAAGACCGCTGAAGTGAAGAAGTATGTTGACAAGTTCTCGCTCATGATTGCCGTGAAGCACAGTCAAGTTGACAATCTTATGAAACCCATTGGAACGGAGGACGATATAGAGGAAGGAGTAAACCACTTCGCACTGATACGTGAGTATCTTGTTCAGCTGCTCGAACAGCAGCAGTACTGGATGGATCTCGAACAAGAGTTGAATAAGGAAGGTGCAGAGCCCTGGCTCATCAAACTCGTCCAGAACAGAGAGATGCTGGCACGCTTCGAGTTTCAGTTCTACAGCCAGACCCTTCAGCTCCGTGAGATTGACGACTTCAACCTGATGATCAAGATGCTGTCGTTCATTCTCCGAACAGCCGATCAGATTCTACGCGTGAATCAAGAGATTCATGACGAGATACGTTCAGAGAGATTTGCGGAAGTCGCCAAGAGAGACCCGCGACTGGAAACCCTCGCAGCCTACGCGACAAAGAGTCGCATAGTAGAACACAACTTTGGGAACATCCTCCAGATACTTACCAAGATATGAGCTCATGGAGGGTGTCAGACACCTACTGGCCCGAATGTTTCTACCAGCCAACGTATATACAGGCGCACGCCGTCCTCGATGTCCACCTTCGGAAACCATCCGAACGAACGCAGGCGGCTGACATCAATATCAGTAACTATAACATCTCCAGCCCATCCGCGTCTGGTTCCCGTATATTCTATTCTCGCATCTGGAACTCCGAGCTCGCTCCGCACAATCTCTGCAATCTGTGAAACCTTCAGCCTCTGGCCTGAACCAACATTCACTGGCTGATACCCTGGCCACATCTTCTCTGCTAGCATGACGGCCGCATCGACAGCATCGCTCACGTACACGTATGCCTTCTCCTGACTCCCGTCACCTAGAACCTCAAGTCTTGTAGGATCGCGCTTCAACTTCATATAGAAATCATATATCACACCATGCGTGGAGCGAGGACCAATGATGTTCGCGAAACGCATGCTCACCGAGTTGATTCCGTAGAGTTCAGCGTATGACGACAGATACATCTCAAAAGCGCCCTTGGCGGCGCCATAGTTGCTGATAGGTCGGAATGGTATTGACTCGGGAGTCGGAAATACGTCGGCGTCCCCATAGACCGTGCCGCCTGAAGATGCGAACACCATCCGACGTATATCACGTCTTCGCATGTTGTCAAGAAGTAGCATGCTGCCGTGGACGTTTATCGTGAAGTCCCAGAGGGGTTTCATCACCGAGAGACGCACATCCGGTTGCGCTGCGAAATGAAAGACGGTTGACACTCCATCAAGAGCCTTCGCGATGTCCTCCTCAGACGTGATGGAACCCTGAACGAACGTGAAATTGCTTCTTGTCATATGGGCCTCAATGTTCTCGATTCGACCGCCAGAGAGATCATCAAGTACGACGACCTCATGGTCCTCGACCAAGGCGTCAACGAGGTGACTGCCGATGAAGCCGGCACCACCAGTGACGAGTACTCGTTCCATGGTTGAATCCCGGTGCTGGAGCCCACTTAAACCATACACCTACCGGAATCGTGAATCTTGGAGCATGGCCGCAATAAGATCGATGACACCCTCTCCTGACCACTGTCTGTTCCAGGCCTCTGCAAACTTGTGATACTCATCCAGTTCTTCCAGAACAGGTCCCGCAAGCTGCAACAGTTCCGCCTCTGAAACTTCGTTCCCCTCTCCAATGCCGGGACAGATGTCGCGCATTGCACTTAGGCCCCAACGGATATTTGTTCCATCCCGTGTGAACACGAACGGAAAGGCGGCGCACGCACCGGGACGAATCGGGTGTATCATGCATAGGTCGTTGTCCAAGAATACGCAACGGCCATCATTGGATTTCTTGAGCGCAATGTAGACCATCCCACGATCAGTCCGCACGGCGGGAAAGCGCCTTAGGCCTTCCGGCGGGCTCTCGTCATCCGAGAGAAGATAGAAGTCTAGGGCCCGCAACAGTTGGCGGGCAGTCAGTCCTAGCCCTTTCGACAGACGAACAATGTCATGACCAGTAAGTGTGACAATAAGCGACCTCTCAGAACAGCAAGTCCCACACTTCATGCATTGGAACCTAATTCCCGCGCCATCATCTCGCGGGCGTAGGCGGTAGTCGCTTGGCATGGCCGGCCTTGCTCCTAGGGAATGACGCAAGATAATCACCCAGCACTGCGAGACCCTCCTCAATCACATCCGTGGCAGCAGCGTATGTGAAACGTAGATGGGTGTCATAGTCCCGTCCGAAGACAACTCCTGGTGTGCAGACAACCCCCGTGTCCTTTAGGATCTGTTCGGCCAACTCAGTACTGCGCATGCCGTATGCGGAGAAGTCGGGGAACACATAGAAGGCACCTTTAGGCGTACTGCATGAAACGTCGTCCATCGAACAGAACATGTTTCGCATTATGTTCCTGCGCCGCTCGTACTCTCGTCGCATGCGCTCAATTGAGCTCTGATCGCCTGTCAGGGCCTCCACGCCAGCGACTTGAACAAATGACGTTGCACAAGAGGTTGTGTTCTGCTGAATTCGAACCATATTGTCGACGGTCTCTTCGTTGCCGATTGCATAACCCAGTCGCCACCCAGTCATGGCATAGGCCTTAGAGAACCCGTTGATCACTAGGGTTCGCTCCATCTCAGGGTCGACCTCAAGCATCGATGTCTGCTTGAATCCGTCGTAGACCAAGGTCTCGTAAATCTCGTCGCTGAAGATGACAAAGTCGTAATCGCATGCGAGATCATAGATCAGCTTGAGGTCATCCTTGGTGAGAACTCCGCCAGACGGATTGTTCGGACTGTTAATGATTATGCATCGCGTGTCGCTCGTGACACTCTGTTTTAGGACTTCTTCGTCGAGTGTGAAGTCTGGACCAGTTGGGACATCAATCGGTGAGCCACCAGCATTCCTTATCATGACGCGATAGCTTGGCCAAGATGGGGATAACATCATCACATCGTCACCAATATCAATTACAGCAAGAGCGCCCATGAACAGTGCCATCTTCGCTCCCGGTGTGACAATGACATTGGTGGCTGGGTCTATCTCAATCCCCTTTTTCCTGTACCTGTCAGCGATAGCCTCCAATAACGGTGGAATACCGCGGGCCGGAACATAGCGGGTAAAACCCTGCTTGAGGGCCTCGATTGCCGCATTGACGATATTCTGAGGAGTAGGAAAGTCAGGTTGCCCAACCTCGAAGTGGTAGACCTTTCGGCCTTGAGCCTCGAGTTTGGCCGCAATGTCAAACATTCTCAACGTACCCGACGCAGGGATGCGTTGCATGTGGAGTGAAGTCCAGTCCATATGACGGTCACCGCGCACGCTGGTCTCGTCTAGGACACGCTCGCCAGCACACCGGCCCGAACGCGACACATTATATTACTTTTGATTGTGTAGCAGAACATGTCTATACGTTGCGCCTCATAGGAAGAGGTGAATTCAGTCGAGTCCCAAGTGGAACTCGGCCGCTACTGTGGCCATTCCGGACTGAATTCTATGACGCTGATGCTCGGTCCCAACAATTCTGATTCTGTCCGGTAGGGCTTCGCCCAAGCCGAGATTGTGAGCACGCCTGAATAGATCAATATTGAGGGGATCAATGTCCAGAAGGGCAGCAGCTATCGAGTCTACAGCCACGGGGTCTGTGCTCACAAGCAGGCCACCGACGCGATGCGCAACCATACGACCCTGTGCATCCACGACTACATCGGTCAGATCCATGACTGTCAGGTGTGGTCGAACTATTGAGAGAAGGTCAAGGAGAACATCTGTGAGGCGTTCGTGGTATACGGTCTTGTTTGCTTCAGGCAGTAGACCGAAGAGATTCTTCACGGCACCGCCCACAACCACACGAGGATCGGGCTTGAGCGTCGGGGCGTTAATCAGGATAGCGTCATCGAACAGGATGGCTGGTAGACTGTACTCGCTGAACGCATGGCCGGGGGCAGAAATGGTCTTCCTTGGAAGAGCGCTCAGGTTGACCAGCTGAACCTGCAGATCTTCAAGATGCTCCGGATACCCGAGACGCTGAAACGCCTCCTCAGCTGTGCGGACAGGGTTGTCACTCTCGACGACCAAGACATCTGCCGCGCTCCTGAACGTCCGCACGAGCGCCTTCGTCAGCTCCCAAGTAGTGTTCCCAAGGGAGGCCGGGTCATAGATTGACGGTTTAATGACGATGTGTTTCACGGTGCCCGAGAGAGGCAGAGGGGAGCTGAGCTTCTTGAGAGCCTTTGCCAGCGCCTCGCGCGGATTCCGTGCCAGTCCGACTGCCACTTCTGACGTATAGTCCATTAGATACTATCCACGCTCCATCTATCTGTGGGATGCCATCAATCTGCATCTGACCAGGCTACGTGCTTGACTGACTTATGCGCCGAAGAACAGACGCCGTGTGCGTTTCTGTCGCTCCTCTTCAGTTTCGTCAGTATCGGGCGGAGGAGGAGGAGGCGGTGGGACCGACATACGCTCGTCGTCAGGTCGTCCGGTGTCAGAGGGAGTTTCTTCCCGCTCCGTCGAAGGCTCGACCGAGGACTCTGGTGCAGATGGCTCATCGTAGGGGCTCCACAGACTCCGTACCTCGCTGTGCCGGGTGGCCGGGGTTGTTTCCGTTTCGGTGGTGGTCTCAGCCTGGTGCTCCAGAGGTGGGGGGGTGACCAACGGCACCTCCTCAGGCTCAGGAGGCGGTGACTCTTCCGTGGGTGGCGGAGTGACCAGCGGCTCAGAGGGTGTGGACTCTTGCGTCTCCTCCGTCATGTCGGATGGCTGACTCTCAAGCAGTGGTTCAGAAGACTCCGATGGCCCGTGTGGTCTCGATTCTTGGTCAGATATCTCCTCGCTTGCGGATGGCCCAGACTCCAAACTTGGTTCGAAGGTTCCGTCGGTGTCAGATGGCATGCCGAATCCGTGTTCGTCCAGCACACGTTCCAGCTCGGCAAGTGCATCCATTTCCGCAGCAAGCGGGGGCCTCTCAGTCGCACTGTCCGTCACGGGGGGTTGCTCCTCCCGGGATTGCGGCGACGCGAAGGTCTGCCCGGACGATGGTGCTGGCTCGGTTTCTGCCGTCTTGCCGAGGGAGTCGGACGATACGCGTTCAAAAGTCACAGTGCTGTCGGATGTGTCAGGAGGGGTTTCCGGTTCAACAGAGAGCGGCTCGGGTTCTTCCAAGTGAAACTCAGATTCGAAGTCTCGAGGTGGTCCTGTTGATGTCACATCCTCCTCTGACAGAGATCCTGTTGGTTCGAGCGAATCGAGGGGGGAGGACGGCTCGCCAGATGGCTGAACAGCCTCGTGGAATTCAGCAGGAGAGGGTGCGCTCTCCTCGAGTGACGATGTGACCTCCTGTGGGCCCTCCTCACGCGTTGCAACGGGCGGAGCTGGAGGGGTGCCGAACTCACTCCCCTCGGTCGCAGGTGGAGTGCGTTCCATATACAGGTCGTCAGGGTCGCGGAGTGTCCGCGCTAAGGGAGATCTCTCAACCATAGTTTCTGTGGGCTCAAAGAAGTCGACATGGGGCCTCTCGGTTTCTAACCTCTTCTTCTCATCTGATTCAGTAGCTGCAAACGAAATACCCAAGGCATGACTGAGACACGACTGGCATCGCCTAGCTGCGGCGATGAGTGCATCATTGATGAACTGGTCAAGGGGCTTTGCCCTGTCCGGGTTTCTCTTCGCCCACTCTATGAAGCTGTCAACCATTCTCAGAGCGTCGCGTACTCCCAACCAATACTTCTCGTCCTGTTCGGAGGTCACTAGGAACACCTACACGAGTTCACCATACTGTGGAGAAAAGGCTTGTGCCGATGGCCATCGAGTGGCGCTGAGAGTATCTCTCATTTGTCTGATGTCTCTCGCGCCTCAATCATCTCTTCAATCAGACTCGTAAACAGACCCGCCAGTTCTTTGCGCTTCTCTTCGTTTAGCTCGTCGCCTACGTAAAACACTCTGGTCGGGCATCCGGACCCGATATTCTCGCGAATCTCGTTTCGATACTTTGTTTCAATCTCGGGGTCAGGTCTTCTAAGAACTATGATTACTGCCGACGCGCCGCGATAGCTGAATGAGAACAATATGTCCATAGCACGCTTGGTGGGTGACATCATCACTGCGCGCACCTCAGAGCTGCCCGCCTCAAGATCTCTCGAGCCTATCCGTATCCCATCTACAGCAACCGTGTTGCTATTGATGGCGTCCATCACTTCCCGCAGCAACATGTCGTCAGGCCCGACAATTGTGATTTTGAAGAGCCATCGCGATTTTCTCTCCGAAGACATAACACAATCCCCCGTCAACTATGGGCACTCTGTTCGAATGACTGTGCATCGGTCAACTACAAGATATTTCTTGCGTGGCTGTGTTGCGCAAGACAAGAGATTCAAGAAACAACAGCCATAGATTATTAAGACCTTTACCAGACGGGTTCCAAGGGATTGATGTGACAACGGTCGAGGAAGTGTTTGAGGCTCTCAAACCCGTCAAGGATCCAGAGATTCCTGTGTCAATCACTGACCCCCGAGTTGGGATAGTTAAGCAGGAGTATATCCGAGTCGATGATGGACTCATCACGGTGCTGTTCAAACCAACAGCGCCGTATTGCCCAATGGGTGGACTGATTGGCATCCTCATCAGACATCGACTTGAGGAGTTGTACCCCGACTACACGATACGAGTTAGAGTAGTACCAGGTACGCACAGTCAGGAACAGGCAGTCAATGAGATGATTAGCAACAATGAGAGGTACCGCAGTATCGTAGAGCAGATGAAACAACGTGGTATGATGTGATGAGTGATGGCATCTCAGGGACAGGCACATGCTGACATGTCGTGTGTGCTTCTCATGTTTGGGACTGTACTTATCACCGTGGGCCTGACCTTGCTGGCACTTGCCCAAGTCGGAGAAACACAATCATTCGTATTCATATTTCCTTTCGTCATCATAGGATCGGATGTGCCACCGCTCTTTGCTCTGTGGGCAATTGTATTGTTCATCACGGTATTGGTAGCAATGTTCATGATACCGAGAGCCATTGCCAAGCACGCCGTATTGTCCACATCTTTCACCACCTGCCCGGTGTGCGGCCAGCCACTCCCACCCGATGCCCGTTTCTGCGCATACTGCGGACTTGAAATCCATGGAGATCACGTTGACGACTCGTTCCAAATGTAAGCCAGTCGAAGGAAGGTCATGGCCAATCACCAATGAACTGAAGTAGGCCTAACACAATAGTCGGCACAATGCAGACTGAGATACGCCCAATTCGGCGGGAGGATGTGGTCTCGGTCTACGAGATCGAAAAGACGTCTTTCGCCGAGCCGTGGAGCATAGGAATCTTCAGGCTCTATGCTGCGTGGCGTGGCGTAGTTCCACTGGATGAAGAGAGAACTACGTATGCGAATGTGGCGGTGCACCAAGGCGTGGTACTGGGCTATATCGTGTGGGAAACTGACAGAGGACACAGAACTGGACGAATACTGAACATCGCTGTTAGGGAAGGCTACAGGAGGCGAGGCATAGGGAGAACGTTGATTCAGCACGCGTTCGAGGCAATGAGGAGAGCCGGGCTCATCCAAGTGGAACTGGAGGCTAGGGAGAGCAACACCGCAGCAAGAGGTCTCTACTCTCACCTCGGAATGATAGAGGTGGGGCGCCTCGCAAGATACTACCACAACGAGGATGCCGTGGTGTATCGAATAGAACTCTAGACATTCCTACTACGTACTAGGCGCGGCCCCACGATATCATGGTATAGTCGCAGGTAGGACTCATCCCGCGATACAACGGCAAACGGTAGGCCCTCTCCGGCCATTCCGCCAACTATGATCTCCTCGTCGTCTCGAACGGCCAGATAGGGTGGAGAATCGACTGTCCAGACTCGCCACCCATCGGGAACCCTTGGGCTCTGCTCGGCTTCTTCTGTTGGGGGCAAGATGAGAACACGGCGCACCGGCTTCTTGACCTTCGACAATTTCCTGAGGTTCAAGCACTCCGGATTCGGCACAGAGATGACAATGGACTTCTCAGCACGGCCCGCCATGTCGAACATGTGAGCACAGGTTTCTTCTGCGCCAGTCAGATACCATGTGGTCTTCGCCGATGACTCCGTCAGGACTCCGCTCGCAGTCCTGATGGCCTCAACAGTTTCTACCGACTTTGTCGAAGCCACACTCAGCATCTCCACGGTTCCTGCAAGCGACGCCTTCAGCTCGTTGAGGTTCTTCTTCACTGACCGGGACCATCCCCTGAGAGACTTGTCAAACTGTGCTTCGAGCTGCCCTACGACCTCATCCCGGGTCCGTCGCAACTGAGATGTCCTCTCACTTAGAACGTTGCTTGCCGCGGCGGCTGACAGATCGAGTGACTCACTCTGGGCCGCCAGCTTGTTGCGAATGGTTTCAGCCAGGCCATAGATGTCGCTGCTCAATCGGGCCTTCAGAGACACTCCTGCGGACTCAAACCTTCTGGAGGCCCGTACATTCGCGGAAACAAGCGCTTCTTTCACAGCCTCAAAGATCTCGTTACGAAGCTCGGAATGGCGTGCCTCTAGGCGATTAGTCGTAGCCTTGTAGCTCTTGGCCACGTTTGCAACTTGGGCGCGCAGGTCTTCGACACGGCCACCAAGTAGCCGGTGTATTTCTGCCTGAGCCTCATCGACCGACATACTTGTAGTCTCAGAAACCGAGTCGGCCAGCTCCTTGATGCCTTCCCGAAAGCTGGTTATGCTGTCGCGGGACCTGTCTATCTGTGCGGAGGCACTCTCAGTCAGATCTGTCACGTGCTGACTCAACATAGACTCGACTTGCTTGATGAGGTCCAGTGTGGATGTTTCAATCTTGGCAATGGATTGGGTACCCTTGTTGAGGACCGTTTCAGAGGCATTACTTGAAGCCTTCGCAAGCCCCTGCTGAACGACTGTTATGTCGTTGTTGAGCTTCTCTGCGAGAGTCTCTAGTGATGCTGTGATGTTCCCCATCGTCGAGTCAACCCACGCTGACGCACCCTCCAGCGACTCGACAGCCTGCGCACGACGCTGCTTCATAACGGAAATGACCTCATCACGCATCTGAGCACGGAGCCTGACGCTCTCGGACTCCCGCTCTTTTAGCCGTGTACTATACACATCAAACTTCGCAGAAACCTCGTTCCCAATCTCGGTGGCAACACTATCCAGCTTCTTGCTCGTATCAGCAACAAAACGCTGACGATGGTCGGTTTCCTCGGTGACAAACGACTCTGCCGCATTTCGTGCATTGGTAATACTCTTCCGCAAGCTCGATGCGACCATCTCCTGCGCGTTCTCCAAGCGCTCAGCAATTGTTTCCCGAGCACCGACCATTGATGACTCGAACTCGCGCGTGAGCTGAACGAGGGTCTCACCCATCTGCCTGATGGATCCCCGTTCAATGTCCCGGAGGCTGTTCTCAATTCCCTCCAAGACCTTTTCGATGCCATCGAGAGTTTCGTGCAGCCCCTGAGAAACCTGCGCACGCTTGGCACTCGTCAGTTCCTCAAGGGCTCTCCTCGCCTCAGCAGCAGACTCGATGACTTCGTCAATTCGAGCGCCTATCTCAGAGGCGTACTCCTGCTGGAGCCGCAGTGAGTCCTCTTTCAGGTTGGCAATCTCGCGGCGAATGGCCTCTCTGAAGGCCACATGGTTGGATCTGACAAGGTCGCGGGCCTCCATGGTCTGGTTCGTCAATAGACCGTTGAAAGCGACCTCAAGACCCTGCACCAGTGAGATGAACTGTTGAGTGATGTCTTCCATGTGCACATGGAATTCTTGTCTAATCCCCTCTGCATGCCGATCAATTCGTTCCACCTGGTCGGCAATCGCTGACTCAATCTCAGTTTCTACTCCCTCTGCATGCGACCGAATTGTTGATACGCTCTCGGCAAGCCTCTCATCTAGCCGTGCGTTTATGCTCTCGTACAGTTCCTTTGTGGCATTGGCCTGTTCGGCTATTTGGGTGGAGAAACGGTTGAGTATCTCAGTAAGCTGAACCCCGAAGGTCCCCTCGAAGTCCTCGACAAACTTCTCTGCTCCGCTCAACACGGTTTCATTCCGTGTGGACAACGACGAGATGACGGATGAGAATGCGGATCTTAGTCTGCTGTCCATGTTCTTCACGAGCGTCGAGAGTTCGTTCACCTCAGTCTCGAAGATGCTGTTGATGCTCTCGATAGTTTCCTGAACCTGTTTCTTAAGCGCAGTCTGTGTCTTCCGCGTCCCGCTACCGAGCTTCGAAAAGAGGTCCTCCTGAGCCTGCTTGAGCCGCTCCAGCTCCTCGGCATTCTGAGCTTGAAGCATGTCAACCACGACTGAGCGCCCTGAAGAGAGGAGTGACTCAAAGTCGTCCCGGACCGACGACACAAGTTTGCGCAGCTCCGCATACTCGTTGCTCAGGAGAGATGATGACTGCTCCATGTGTGAGCTGAGAACATTCTCGACACCATCCAAATACGACGCATCAATAGCCGAGATCTGGTTCAGATGGTTAGTGACCGTCTGTGAGGTACTCTCGACGAGGGTGGTGACCTCATGCTTCCAGTCTTCAATGTCACCCCGCATCGAACTAGTTACGCCAATGGCGTCCTCAATCATCCCAGAAACAAGCGCAGCATATTCCTCATTGATCTTCTTGGTTCGCGTCATCAGTCCAGCAACGAGCTCGCGAGCCTGAACGTAGGTGCTGCTCAGCTCAGCCTTCAAGTGTTCTACCGTGGCCTCCAGCTCGTCTGATGCTGACGCTAGGACCTCAAGTGCCTCGGAGGACAACGAGTCCCCCCTGCGGCGAAGCGTTTCAGCAGTGTCGACAACAATGGCACGCAGCCGCGACTCCGCATCTGCTATGGTCGACTTGACAGCGTTGTGAGCCTCGTCAATCAGTGATTCCGCATGATGAGTGAGCTCTTCGACCGTCTTCATCGTCGATGCCTTTTCGGACGACACGGCGGCATCCAGTTCTGTGGAGAGAGCAGATAGACGGGAATCAAGTGACTCTTGAATCTCGTCAAGATCACGTTGAAAGGACGAGAGCTCATCACCGATGCTGTCTTCGAGGTGGGCGGCCAGACTATTCATGGTGGATTCCACAGTGGAGAAGAATTCGGCTAGCGCCTCACTCGTTGTTCGGACCATTTGTTCGGTCTGCTCGCGCACCGTGTCCAGCACGCCTGCCTCATACGACTCGAACTCGTTGCGAAGCCGCTCCATTCGTACATGACGCTCATCAGTGACTTTCTTGACCGTGTCTTCCGCCTTTGCAATCCCCTCATCAACAGATGACTGTATTCTGTCCGAGAAGGCTTTCATGTCCTCGACCACGTTGGCCAAGACGTCTGCCAGTGCGAGACTCGGAGGAAGGGCACGATAGATTGGTACGACGCCCTCAATCCTGACTATGAGGCCCTTGTCTAGTAGACTCCGAAGAGCCTTTTCGGCCCGCGCCTTCGATAGGCCGGACAGGAGCGCTATCGCGCCCAGCGTCATGTTCCCGCCCACATAGATGGGTAGGAGGACTTTCGACTCGGTCGGTGTAAGACCCAGATGTTTGGTCAGTACTGGTATCGCCTTCTCCACAGCTTCAGATCCGCTCATGTCATTCCCACCTCTTGACGGATTGCTCCGTTTGTCACGCCCACGTTTCGCCCGTGCTCCCCTCAGAAGCCAACGAGAACAGCATTCTGAGGGCCCCCACATTGATTGAAGGCTCGCTGCCACCTGCGACTACCTCGGCCTGTATCGCAGTCCCAGCATCGAGCTCCACGAGATGAAGGGCCTCGAATCTATCCCGAAGCTCGGAGAGGCCCTTCTCAACTTTGCCGCGATTGACTGATCCCACGCTGACCATCAACACCCACCAGTTCAATGTCGCGTCGAATGTTTCCGCCTCGACCCCATGATACTGGGACAAAAGGCGTACATAGCAATCAAACACCTCGAACGACTGTATCTCCTTGTGCCATGGGTTCAGTTCAACTATCCCACGGGCAAAATCAAAGTGAAACAGCAAGTTGTCACCAGCCACAATGAGTGTGTCACCCTCACGGATGCGCGCCCGGCGACTCCAGAGCTTGTTGAAGCGTGTCGTGAACTGGCGGATTGAACTCATCTTTAGTGCAGAGAGGAGATCGTTGATTGGTATTCGGCGGTCAGTCATCCCACGACCCTTTTTCTCCAAGATGTAACGTCTTATCTGAACTAAGTACTGAGAATAGCAGAATCTTGGTAGGTCGCGCGGAGGTACGCCAATTTCAACTAGCATGTTGAGAAAGTTGCGGTCCTTGCACGCCGGCCTCACTGTGCACCCGAGACGGTCCTCCTGACATCGAGTACACTTGTCCTCGTGAAGTTCCATGAATTCGCGTGCAAGATAACGATCCGCGTCAGGATTCAAGAGTCTAATCCTCTTTGCAAGTAGGTCTGCGTTCTCCTGCAAGTGCATTGTTAGGATCACCCTGCCGTTAAGGTATAGATTGCCGGGTCAGGACGCTAGCAAGGCGCTCCGAAGACGGAGTCGAGCAGCATTTCCCAGTGCGGAGAGATAAATCTATGGACATATTCGAGATGTCTGTCGGCCTAGCGGACAAATCCGTGGTCTATTGTCCTTTCGCAACTTCCTTTAGCTTGGCAGTCCACGACCGAATCTCCTTGTTGAGACGTGCGATGTCGTTCTCGTTAAGAGTCGCCGTGGGGGGATAGGACTTGAGCTCGCGGGCCATCTTCCCGAACTGGAATATCACAGGAGTGTGCTCCTTTATCAGGTCGGTGAGACGATCCCTAGTTTCCTCCAATGCCCTTGCCATCTCGACAGCCTCGGTATGAGGAGTCACCAGTTCGAGGAGCTGCTCCATGATTGCGTCAATCGTCGACGGAAGGGCCTTGCCTGACACCTTGCGGGGCTTCTTTTTCGGGGGTGCTCTCTCTGGCGGAGGTGTCGGTTCGGTAGGTGCAGTCACGGGAGGAGGACCAGACTCCGCGACTTTCCGGACGAGAGCAAGTGCCTCTGATACCTCGCTGAGTGCCTTGTTGTACTTCCGCTCAATGTCGTCTAGCTGGCGGACGATTATGCTGACTATCTCTTTCGTTTCTTCGAATGTGCTGTGAAGCTCGTCCACTCTCTCGCCAAGACCCGTCAGGACCTCAAGTCGCTTATGGAGGTCATCAAGCCTGCTCGTGATGTCTGACATGTCCTGTCTGTCGTGGACCTGCTGGATACTCTTCCCAAGGCCCGAGATTGAGCTGAGAATGTCGTCGAGTTTCTTGTTCATCTCGTCTGATTCCGATGACTCCTTCATGGCGGAGATTTCGTCGCGAAGTCCCCCAATTGTCGAGAGAACATCATCAATCTTTGCAATTCCGTCCAGTTGGCTCTTCATCTCAGCAACGGACTGGCCCAGCTCCTTCACGGAGTCAGAAACGCCAGAGTCTTCAGACAATGCCTTGACGACCTCTCGTAGGTCTGAGATCTCAGAAACAAGTTTCTCGACCGTCTTTTCAAGACTATCAATTCGCACTTGTTCGTCAGCCGCCATGATTTCCCCTCTTGCATCTAGGCGCGATATGGGGCGGGTTGTCACTTATGGGTATTTAGCCTTTCGGCGATATCTGCAGCCGTGCCAGCTGTCAAAGGCGGACCATCTCCAAGCCCAGCTCTTCAAGTACTGGTAACACAGCAGCCCGCTGACTCGCATTCGTACCCTTCCAGTCAATTAGGGCCATCACAACACGCTCCCTTGAGCGTAACACCATCTGGCGAATCATCGCAGGAGTGATTGTGTCTAGTGCGTACTTAGGTGCCATGTGACCCACTATGTACTCCTCGGCGAGCACAACCCTGTTGAACTTGTTTGCATAATGTGTCCCACCGAAACCGATAGCAGCGCGATCTCCAAACGGCGCGCGCGCACACTCCAGTGCTGCTGCAGCAACAGCCCGCGCCCCCTCCTCGTGCGTCCAGTGCTCCTCATCGCTTCCCAACTCCACGAAGACTAGTGGCGTACGCATTCTCGTGGGGCCATGATGAGTGACCTCCATGGTGACATCAAACTCTTCGAGACCCCGCTCCTCGCGTTCACGGAACAGTGCCCGCAACGCACATGCGACCAAGCTTGCCGTAGAAACCGAGAGGCTTCGTGGCTCCCCGCCAAAGGCAGCTTCATCACCGAAGTTACCCGTGCTGTGCACCAAGAGACCGGGGCGACCTGACTTTGCTTTGTGACGCGAACAAAAGATAAAGACTTCCGCATCAAAGGTCTGCTCCAGGTGTCCGCAATCGATCAGGTCGCGACTACTGGTAATCAATAAGGTCGAGTCACCGAGGGCGAAGATTGGATTGCCCTCAAAAGTATCTCCAGTGTCACGAAATCCGTGTTCTTCTACTAGGATTCTCCAAATCGTCTGGCTAGCGATGTCCCTCTCGGACGTGACGAGGACTCTCAACGAGGACCCCCCAAGTTCAGTCTATTGCACACTTGACAAGAAGAGGCTCCAAGGTTTCACCGACATCGATTGTGACCGTCTCTCCGAAGGCATCCTCAATCTCCTTCTCGATGCGTTCTCTAAACTCAGTGACTTTCTCTAGTTGGCGCTGAATCTCATCTCGTATTCTCAACAGATCGTTCTTGTGATACTCGAGGTTCTTCCTGGCCTCTTCAAAGCGCTCCTCAAGCTCTGCGGCCTTCTTGTACACATCGGAACCAGCATATGCGCGTCGCTTCGACTCCACATCCTTCGCCTGTGCTTGGAGGTCCGCAAGACCGCCCTTCTTGATCCGCTCAATCTCTTCTATTGCTCGCCGCGCGAGCCTATCCTTGAGGGGCAGCTTTCCCTCCTCAATCGCCTGTTTCAACGCCTCAAGCCCCTCAATAAGCCCCGGATAACCGTCGGGCTCCTCTGCTATGGCATGATACGGATTCTCGAAATAGTCATTGAGCGCTCTTGAACCAGCAGGACTTACCCTGACGCCTGTGTCGTGCTGAAGAAATTTCTTGACCGGCTTCTTCAGCGTGTTGAGCTTCATCCTGAGAAGACCCGAGAGGTGGTCGGCTTGCTCATCTAGGCTCAATATCTCCGACACATTTGAAGTGGTCCTGAACTCCTCAAGAGCCTTCTTTGCTTCTTCATATTCCCTCTGAGCCTGCTCAATCCTGCTCAGTACCTGGCGGATGCTCTCCTCGTATAGTTCTCTCCCATACGTGAGGTCGCGCAGGGTCTCGATTCTCGCGCCAATCCGTTCAATGTCCTTCAACCAGCTGTACTCATAGAGGAGCTTTCCGATGGTCTTCATGGCATTGATGAGGTCCTTCATGTAAGCGTCCAGCTGCTTGATTGCGCCCTTGTGACGCTTATCCATCCGCTTAATCCACCTTGCACCGGCGCCCCACAGCTCTTGGATAAACCTCTGAATCTCGGCCTGCATGGCTTCTGTGCCCTCATAGGTTATCTCCTTGCGTAGGTCGAACTCAGCAACAATCTCATCAATCTTCATTGCAAAACGGGTCGCAATACCCTCAACCTCGGCGTCATCGTCAGAACTTGCATTCCTGAGATCGCGAGCTACGGACTGCACATCCTTCAGGGCGCGATCAACGACCTTGTACGTCTTCTCAGCCTTCTTGATAAAGTCCTTAGACTTCGCCCGGAGGCGTTTCCTAAACCACTTTTCAAGCTGTGGGATTGTGAGTGTGGTCATGACTGGTGTCCACCTGAGTCACGATTCCGGCCTTAGCACCACATATCAAGTTTGCGAGCTAGGAAGCAATGTACGGTGGACTGTTTCGGCCAGCCGACTATGTTTATTATGGCTGCTGCCGATAGGACACCAAGAATCGGTGACTGTCATGGCAGAGGTAATGAACACAGGACGGCGACACCCACGGTTGGATGTGGCATTCTCCGTGGAGTGCATATCTTGAGGATTGGGTCGCCAAGGATTCTACCTCCGTCGCCTCAGTCTGATCGACTCGAGCGGAATGGAGCGTCTGCTGTTGAAGAACCCTCACAACAGCCAAGGGGGATTCTGGCTGTCATACATCCACAACGGGAAGGTGCAGTTTGCAAGGGCCATCGAGGGAGAAACGTACTCTCAACCGAGGGTAGTCAACACCAGAGGGGGGGCTACTGTTGAGTTCAATCACACGCCCCGTGATGCAGAGGCACCAGTCATGTCGCTGCGCATATCGCTCTGGAGCCTCGACAGCCCCGTGCTGCTCATGCAGCATACCTCCACGAATCTGACGAACACCGAGATTGAAGACCTAAGGGTATACGGTCTGATGGACTTTGATCTCGGTGGCCCACATAGCTACAAGGACGACAGCGGCTTCGTCGATCCAGAAACAAGAGTTGCGACTCTGTGTGACGCGACTCCGTTGTGGGTCACACTCGCGTCCCGGCCGAAACCCGACGGCTGGGACATCACCGCTCCCACAAGACTGAGGCTGGGTAGAAGCCGACGCGACCTCCAACAGAACAGTGCCTGTGGCCCACAGGACGTGGCCGCAGCTCTCCAGTGGAACCTCGGCACACTGGCTCCGGGACAGACCGTGTCGATAGACTTGGTCATGGCAGCTGGAGAAACAGAAGACCACGTGAGAAAGGAAACGGCCAGGGCATGGGAGATATTCGCAGAGAAGATCCGATGATGCTGGCACGTAAAGCCCTGCAGTGCCTGCGGAGGACGGGCAAGCACCCCGAACCTTCGCTGCGTCATTTCCAAGTGTTTGGCAGAGGATTGGCACCTGAGGGCGCCGAGGAACCTCAGTCCGTCAAATGCCTCACCAGCATCGTCGCTGGTCCCGTCAACTCGGCCCTTCGGCCCCTCGACTTGAGAGTTCCACCGTTTATGAAACCGAGCTCAGCCAAGGATCGTAGGTTCCACTTTACAGTGGAATATGGGATGCCCGTTCGCCGAGAGACTACGTCCGCAAGAGCCGTCATGGTGAGCTCATGAAACCTGAGAACCTCTGCACTGGCTCTCAATACAGTCTTCTGCGTTTTTGTCAGGCGCATCTCGGCCAGCAACAGAAACGAACGCATCAAAGACCTGAAAGCTGGACAGCTCTCGCACTGTGAAACCTCAGTCTCACTGAAGAAGACGTCCGCCTCCGGGGCGAATTTGGCAATCACCCTGGTGCGGGACCCGACACTGATGGGCAGGGGACATGTCACTACCCATTTCGTTTTTCACCTCACATTGCTATTGTTATTGGGTCATCCTGTGGGATGTATCCAAAGCACTTAAGCATTGTCGCGAAGGGGGCGCTGTGTGAAAAGCCAGCGGAGGTAGTACAGAGTGCTGGGACCAGATTGGCTGGGCCACACACTCACGAAGCGATAACTAGACCACACCTGGAGATTTCCGCAGTCAGGTGACGCGTATTGATATCAAATGTCAGAAGAAACCCAGCCATCGCAAAGACAGCCGAGAGTCACAACAACTCCATTATCAACCACCGGTGCGTCCGAATCGGACAGCGTCGGGTCGTGCCTGTTGAAGTCCGCGACCACATTGATATCGTGGACGCGCATCTCCACAACGTCATAGGACGAGTAGCAGTACCCCAGAACCGCCACGTACTTAATCACCCTTGAGGCATTGTCGCACTCAGCGAGTGGAGCTCCATCGCGTGTTTCCAATTGAGTCTTCCGTGTCTGACCTACACATTCATCTGGTGACCAGCTCAGTCTTCATGCTGAACAAGCATACCACAAGCGAATGCCGAGGGCCTTCCTACGATGCCGTTTCTGCTCCAAAGTAGCGCGCTAGGAGCTCCTTTGCAACCTCTGCAATCTCCGTTGTCCCGTTGGCGTACGTTTGTAGGACGCTCTTCGTCACGGCAGCAGGGGGGCCGTCAGGACCAAGGAGAAAGGCGACATACCTCTTGAAATCTGCTGCGGGGCTCTTTGACTGACGGAGCATGGCGTCAATGTATCTTGCGTGATAGCGCTGTTGAAGATCTGGTTCTAATTCCTGAATCTGGCGGATTCTTCTCTGGTCCCTCTTAAGGTTTCTCTCAACTCGTCTGTGCAGCCGCAATGCTCCTCTGTAGTCTGAGAAGAACTTCAGGCTGAATAAGACCCCCAGCACAATGCGGGTGGGCAACAGCAACCCCGCAAACTCGCCCACAAAGTACCATACGAGAATCATCATGGCGCAGGCCATGACGCGCAAGACGTTGAGTAGTACTTCAAGCGCAAGAGGCCTTGAGGTGTAACAGCGAAGAATCGATGCGCGCAGACGCTGCAGGCGAAGAGATCCCAACATTGATGGCCGACGGGTACGGGATTGAAGGATTGTTGGCAACTCTCGACAAGAATCTGTGATGACCACCTCGACATACTCAGCAACACCAAAAGACAAGAGAGAGGCCGCGAGAGCAACGAAGAGTGCCAAGAGAGAACAGGAGATGACAAGCATAGATTACCACCCCTATGCCAATGTGAAATAGTAGTATATGTTTCCAGCAGCAAGGGCTACCGTGCCCAGCAAGAAGAGTATCGTGGCCCAGTCCAGCCACGGGGCACTGAAGACGGCAAATGTCGGATCGGGGAATGGACCGTAGAGGAAGCAGAGAAGGCCGTAGACTCGGAGCATATCGTGCGCAAGTGCATCCAGATTCGTCTTGCCCAACAACCACAGTCCCATGCAGACCAGCGCCTGAACAAGTACAATGGTCCAAACTACTCCCGCCTCGGGATATCCGAGAACTTCGACCACAGCCGCCGTTAGGGAATATGCCGTTCCCAAGAACACTGCAGTCAGAAGGGTTGCAACAACTATAGATGAAACAAGTGACGTCATCG
>QMYR01000002.1 GCA_003662765.1 Candidatus Thorarchaeota archaeon | reverse complement strand
GTCCCCTCTGGTACAAGGAAGACATCTGGTAGAACATTGCCCTCGCTGTCAGACAGTGTATTCACATCGTGAACCGGATAAACGGTGATCATCTTCAGAAAACCAAACACTGCATCGTTGAGGATTCTCTGGACTCCTGTTCCACCGTATCTCTTTAGGATGTCTGTTCGAAGCTTCTCCAACTGGGCTAACTCGCTCTCACTGAGCTTGTCTGGCTGTAGAATCTTGAAGTCCTCATCACCAGGCACATATCGAATGATTCCTCTCTTGTCAAGATCACGCAACACCTTTTCGGCTAGCGCACTGACTGGTAAGACCAGAAGGTCGGGAAAGGTTTCTCGCAAGCGTTCATAGTTTTCGTGAGCCGTTGGCCGGTCTATCTTGTTTGCAGCTATGATGATTGGTTTTGCCACACGCTGCAAGGTCCGCGCGAAACGACGGAGATCCTCATCGCTCCACTTGTCCGCACTCTCCGCGCTCAAATCTGCGTTTCTAATTGCCTTGAGTATCTGTGACCTTGTAATCTTGAGTCCTGATAGTTTCTCTACAAGCAGCTCGTCAAGTTTGGCCCCCTCAGCGCGTACTCGCCCCGTTATGCGACGCCAATCTTTCGTGACTATCCCCAATATCCACTCCGTGATTTCGTCCTCAAGGAACTTGACATCCTCAACAGGATTGTAGCTGCCCGCGGCAACCTCCTGTCCCTCTGCATCCAGTGATCCGCTTGCATCAACTATGTGAATCAGGACGTCCGCTTGGCGCAAGTCGTCAAGGAACTTGTTGCCCATGCCTCGGCCCTTATGAGCGCCTGGGACAAGTCCGGCAACGTCAATCAGTTTGATTGGGATCAGGCGAACACCATCGATACAGATTGAGTTCTTGGGATTGTCCTTTACCCCAAAATCGGTACATGCGCACCGTGTTCTCACATGGGCTACCCCTACATTTGCCTCAATGGTTGTGAACGGGTAGCTACCAACTTTGAAGTCAGTCATGCATGCCGCATTCGTGAAGGAAGTTTTTCCACACGACGGCTTGCCCACGATGCCAACGCTGAATCCCATCGAGCGCACTTCCAACCTCACTCGTAGTGTCAGCTAAAGATAAAGGTGGTCCTATGTGGTCATTCCGTATCACTTTTATGAATCAGGATGCAGATAATGATTCAGATAGAATGAGGTGAACATCGTGACAAGGCTATGCATCACTTCTACTGGGCCGACTCTCGACTCGCAACTTGACCCTCGGTTCGGGCGGTGCGCGTATTTCATCTTTGTCGACTCTGAAACCCTCCAGTTTGATGCCATTCCCAATGACGCAGCAATGGCGGCGGGCGGCGCCGGAATACGTGCCGCACAGACCGTGGTATCCCGAGGCGCGGAGGTTGTAATAACTGGCAGCGTGGGTCCCAACGCATTTCCTGCTCTTCAGAACTCAGGAATACGGATTCTCACAACAGTAGGTGGAACGGTTCGCGATGCAATTGAGCGATACCGACAGGGATCACTCGTTGATGCCGCGTCAGCAGGGCCAGCCTATGCGGGCGCAGGCTATGGCATGGGGCGCGGCATGGGACGTGGTATGGGGCGCGGCATGGGAAGACGCGGTGGTCGAGGCCGCGGCTACTGGGGGCCGGGGGGTTGGTAGTTATTGAAACGCAGGCTGCTGGTACCAGTTGACGACCCAAACGGGACCAAGGTGGCGGGCCACTTTGGTAGGGCCCCGTATTTCGCCATAATTGACATAGACGGCGGACAGGTAGTGCGTAAGGTCGTAGAGCCGAATCGTAGCGAACACACTGGCGGCCGGGGTCATGCGCACGACAACGTCTTCGCGTTCAATCCACATGTTGTCATTGTGTACGCCATGGGGCCGAGAGGTTTGAGCAGTTTTCAGATGGCAAATGTTGCTGTTCTTCAGGCTAACTCTCAATACCTTGATGAAGTTGTGGCATCATACCTGCGAGGTGAGCTTGAGGAGCTTACCCAAGGTTGCCTAGAGGCGCACTACTCCTAGTTTCTCATCGGTCTGAATATGACGCTGGTAGGTGAGTTAGATGATAGTGACGGTAGCATCTGGAAAGGGAGGCACAGGAAAGACCACTGTGGCTGTGAATTTGGCCCTGTCCATAGGAGATGCCCCGATATATGACTGCGATGTAGAAGAGCCAAACGTACATGTCATGTTACAACCGACTGAACTCGAAACACGAGAGGTCCAACTTCCCATCCCTGAGGTCAATCGAGAATCGTGTACCCTGTGTGGCAAGTGTGCCGAGTTTTGTCAATTCAATGCGATCTTCGTGGGAAAGAACGGTGTGATTGTCTATCCTGAGCTCTGTCATTCATGTGGCGGGTGCGCCTTGGTCTGTCCCGAGAATGCCATAGCTGAGGTGGGACATACTGTGGGTCAGGTCCACATCACTGAAGCCAATGGACGGAGGGTCGTATATGGAGAACTAACAATCGGTGAACCCATTGCCACATCCGTGATTAAGGCTGTAAAGAACGAGGTCGTCGGTACGGAGGTCAGTATCATTGATGCACCTCCAGGCACGGCCTGCCCCGTTATTGAAACAATGAGGGATTCTGACTACCTCATTCTCGTGACCGAGCCCACACCCTTCGGACTACATGACCTCAAGATGACGGTAGATGTGGTCCGAGAGTTGTCAATACCATTCGGTGTAATCGTAAACAAGGCAGGAATCGGGGACGATAGTGTGACGGAGTACTGCAAGGGTGAAGGCATACCAATTCTCATGGAGATTCCGTTCACGCGTAGGATTGCAGAGCTATATTCCAGAGGAATCCCCTTCGTCGAGGAGCTACCTGAGTGGCGAGAGCGATTCCAACAACTTTTCCGAGCAATCACCGAGGAGGTCGAGCATCATGATCAGTGAGGTAGCAGTCGTCAGCGGAAAGGGTGGGACCGGAAAGACCACAATCACAGCTGCCTTTGCCGCCTTGGCTAAGGACATAGCCATTGCGGACTGCGATGTTGATGCCCCCGACCTACACATTCTACTTCAGCCTGAGATACAGTTCACGGACGACTTTGTGGCGTCGAAAGTAGCTGTCATTGACCCAGACAGTTGCACCATGTGTGGACTATGTGAGGAGAAGTGCCGATATGATGCCATCCATCTCCCAGAGATTGACAGAATCGCCTGCGAGGGCTGCGGGGTGTGCGAATACATATGCCCCGTGGGCGCAATACAGATGGAGGACAAAGTATCAGGGGTGGTCCACACTTCTACCACTAGATTCGGGCCCATGGCGCACGCAAGATTACATGCTGGTGAGGGCAACTCCGGGAAGATTGTCACTGAGGTCCGGAAACTTGCCATCCAGCTTGCAAAGAGGCACGCCAAGAACCTTGTGCTGATTGACGGCTCCCCTGGAATTGGTTGTCCTGTAATTGCCACTGTGACCGGGGTCCGTTTGGCCATAATCGTGACAGAACCAACCATGTCTGGGATTCATGACATGGAGCGTGTGCTGAGCCTCATGCATCAGTTCAGAGTTACCCCAATGGTGATTGTGAACAAGTACGATCTCAACCCTGACAACACTGTCATGATAGAGGACTACTGCCACCAAGAAGGCATAGAGGTCCTGGGAAAGATTCCCTTTGACCCAATCATGACCAAGTCTATGGTGGCTGCAAAGACACTGCCTGAGTTTGCCCCAGACCACCCCATCACAGAAACTCTTGAAGCCATGTGGCGCCGAATTGAGAGTCGCCTCTCAGAAGTGGCAGGAGCGAGATCGTGAGTGAGAAGAGTAATCATCTCTCACTCGCGGACTTCTCCAGCTCCTGCAACCTCTGGGAGATTTGCTCCAATGTCTGCTGAATGTTTTTGATTTGGCTCTCAAGAAGCTCCTTCTGGCGCCGCAGCAGGTCTATCTCCGCTGGGGTTCCTGTGGCCCAGCCAGCTGATGGGACAGTTGTTCTTGGGGCCCACAGGCCTAGCGTCCAGCATGATCCCGGGCCGTACAACCATCCGGGTCGTTCCCACGGCGGCAGGTGCCTGAACGGGCCATTACCCGGCCAGAGCCCCGGACCACCCTGTCCGCGGCCCCAGCCACGGTACCATCCTGCACTCATCGGATATATCACCACGATATCTGTGCATACTCTCAGTATAAGTCTTCCTCAAGGGACTACAAGCAGCAGCTGAGAACATAGACGTTACTATGCATCCACAATGGAGATGAGTCTACTGAGGTCATGGGCGGTTAACAACTTGGGCCTCTGAATGCTGGCCTATCTCGTCACTCAGATGTCACCCAAACTCCACACTGTGGACGAGGACTGCTGCCGCTGATAGTCAAACCTACAATCAACGGTAATGTCATATGTGACAATGTCCACTATGCCATTGAATATCGATGCATCGAAGAAGGAGAGGTGCTAGGGGTCGCTTTCCGATACAGCCTGTAATTGGCAAAAAGCCTGCAGCAAAACGGATGCTTCCTGAGCCGATGGCCGCACCAGAGCCGATACATATCGACTTGGCGGAAACTGAGGTTCTGAGACTCGTTGATCTTGAGGGTCTATATCAAGAGAATGCGGGTGCGATGATGGGCCTGTCAAGAGGCACGATTTGGCGGCTCCTTGTCAGTGCCCGACGCAAGATTGTACAAGCACTCTTTGAAGGAAGGCCCCTTGTGGTGGGTCATCCATCAGATGATGATTGATACGGTTTCTCAATTGGGAGTACTGTCCAGAGTGCCCATGGCACACAAAAGAAGAAGGAGATGGTAGCGGGTGGTTGATTTGAACAACCGATCTCGGGGTTATGAGCCCCGCGGGATAGACTTAGTCGATTGAGGATCGAGTCCGCCAATCTCTGGCTTCCCCAACCCGCTGATAGAAATTGCGTTTGGAGTGGTTTTAAGGCTTTTCATGTTTGCGTGTGACAATGGATGTGGAGTTCTAATACTATATGCTCCTACGACTCCTTGTGCATGATATACGTATTGCTGGGGGTTCATGAGGATGATAGAACTAGTCTTCTTGGCCGGAATCTACACTTTGTGGCTTGTGCTACTTGTCAATGCGATGATTGCCTGTGATGAGATTTCGCTGACAATCACAACACTTCCATTCATCGTGACCTTCCCCATTGCTCTCTTGCTGGCATCGCTCGCTGAGCTGTACATGCGCCACACAATGATCATCGACATACTGTTGACAATGATTGTGGGTGTTCTGTTATTTGTGCGCTGGGTGATGGCAATCGCAGGGGAGTAGGCTGGGAAAGAAGAGTCCTACTTACGTTTGAACTCGGTGTATCCGCATCTGCCGCATGCATAACGATTGTAATGTTCTGCCATGTAGGTGCCCTTCTCACACCTTGGGCACTGCCTCTTTAGTGGCGTCACCTTTCCGTCCTTATCAACCTTGTACATCTTGTACGTACTCGCCATCTCTTCACGCCTCTGCTGCCTTCTTCGCCTCGTGTCGCTTGAGGATGTATGAATTCTCTATTCTCTGAACCAAGTCCGGATTATCATAGATTCTTGCCGAGCCCTCAGTGACTCCAACGCCAAAGGCCGTCCTCAGCCTCTTGATCACGACCGTGCTGGGGTCGGCATCAAACTGAGCCGCAATCTTCGCCTTGACATCAGCGCGGCTGGGTGTCGTACTACCGACATGGTGTATTCTGAAGTGTATCTCCTTTCTTCCCAGAGGCCTGTTCATTCTCTCACGAAGAATCTCAATCTTCATTGGCATCACTCTGAGACTCGGTTCACGCTCGGGGTGAGTCAGCACGACCAGTTGTGGTTTCCTAATAAAGGTTTCAGCCTCGACACAGGTTCGAGCCGACACTATTCCTTATCTCACCTTCAAGGCATATTTTCCTGGCTTGTCGATATTGAGTTTCTCTGCAATGTATGAGGTCTTTCGGGGGTCTTCGTGGGGATTTCGTCCTGGGAGTATTACAACTATGCCTGTGAATGACGTTGACAGGTTTGTACTCTTGCAGTTTGGGCAGACGTTCTCAGTCGTGAGGTAGTGACATTGTCTGCAGGCGCGTAAGCGTGCCATTTGCTATCCCACTCCTATCTACTTCTTCTTCTCTTTCTTCTCTACTTCGCCGCGAGCGGCCTTGACATCTTCCTCCACCCACGACACATCGGGGCCAATCTTTCCAAGGAAGGGTTGTCGCATTGTGAGGCCCAGCTTTCCAGACCGACTTCCTGTGTCGAAACTTATGGTTGTGATTCGTGCCCTCACCTGATCACCCTCTTGAAGAATCCTGCCAGTTTCCTTTCCCATCAGGGAGTTGCCCTTTGTGTCTTGTGTGATGAAGTCGTCGCATATCTGGCTTACGTGGCAAAGCCCGTCCAGCGGCCCAATTCGTATGAATGCGCCGAAATCCATGATTTCGACGACGTTACCCTCAACCACTTCACCTCGGATTGGCTTGAAAGCTAATACCCTGTACGTGACAGAGTGGTATGTGGCGCCATCGCCGGGGACCAGTCTGCCCTGTCCTATCTCATCAATACCAATGACAGCTATCATCAGACCAATGTCCCGATCAAGGACGTTCTCGTGGTTCTTCCTGAGATGGACCATTGCAGCCTCTTCTAGAGGTTGGCCAAACTGTGATGGCGGGATTCTCACGACATCCCTTACTGTGACGATTGAGTAAATCGGTGCGACCTCCTATGTCATCAACAAGTCCGCTTCGCCTTGCAGGATTGCTCCAAGAATAATCAGACCTCGGTCTTCAGGCCGATGGTCTAGACCCGACGGCTCAGCGCTGCAACGCTACAGTGGCCATAAAAACATTATGACAAGGCGCATGTGTACATCAACCTACTCCCACTCGACACTCTCGTTGAGTCAGAGTAGAGTCCCCTCAAGCACAACTCTCTTTCTTCCCCGAATCATCAGAACTGGCACCCCGAGTGAACGTGCTCGCTGTCTCAGTCTTCTGTCGTTTGTGGCAAGGACGCCCTTGACACGCGAGGCATACTCCAAGAGTTGGTCATCCACTGGCATTGACTGGATGTCCTGCGGTGTTTCCACGATCTCACATCGGTTGACGAGCTCCCTTGCAACTCTAAAATGCGGCGACGATCTTCTGCCAATGGCAATTCTACGGTCAATCTCTGATACTACTGACTGAAGCACGACGAAGCGGACTTGGCGTTCTATGACGCTCTCTGCTTCGCTAAAGATGTCTATCCCGAGCTGAACAGGTACAGTCAGAAAGTTCGTGTCTACAACTACTGAAACAGGCAATGCGCTCACGATACCAAGTCACTTCTATATCACAGCATGGCCTATCAGACGCCACTTGTTGTCTACCCTTCGTCCAAGTGCAATCCTTTGTCCAGCCTCAACACAGACAGGTCTTTTCAGTGTGAGTTCAATCTCCTCGCCGTGGAGTCGGGTGATCACCCCTACGGTTGCAGCTGTACCTACCACGAGCATCAAGACCTCATTGTGCCTAAGGCTCTCTACCTCCCTCTCAGAGTCCATTCCAACAACACGCTTCATGAGATGGGGCCGAATTGTGAGTTTGCTAACGGTCTTCGGCATCTTTCCCACTCTCCCTACCACATTGCCCACTAGTCTGTCGGCCCGCGTGGCTGCAGGGTCCAAGCTCGTACCGACTCCAATCAGCCCTCCGGGATGCGCCTCCTCCAGATAGTTCCCACTCCCAGAAACCAAGCTCACTATCTTGGCCCGGATGGGCTTGAATCCTTTCTCAGTTTTCATCCCCGGTGCTATCTCTATCTCATCACCAACGCGAAGCCTTCCCCGTACAATGGACCCGCCAATGACACCACCCTTCAGGTCCTGTGGGAGAGTGCCCGGCTTGTTGATGTCAAAGGATCTCGCCACGAACATCTTCGGTGGTGCATTAGCATCGCGCTCGGGAGTCGGAATTATTTCCTCAATCCTCTGAATCAAGAGATCGATGTTGGCCCCAAACACTGCAGAAACTGGTATTATTGGTGCCCCTTCAATAGATGTCCCTTTGATGAACTCCCGAATCTGCTTATAGTGTTCTTTCGCCTGTTCCTCAGAAACGAGTTCTATCTTGTTTTGAACAATGATGATGTTCCTTACACCAACTATTTCCAGTGCATGAAGATGCTCTGCAGTCTGTGGCATTGGGCACGGTTCATCCGCTGCAATCACCAAGATTGCACCATCCATTAGGCTTGCGCCACTGAGGCAGGTTGCCATAAGCGACTCGTGACCAGGACTATCAACAAACGAAACTTCACGTAGTTTCTCTAGCTCAGACCCACAGTGAGGGCATTTCCCATCCTTTGCCAAGTGTGATGTTGTGTATGCCTCAGGTTCTGGACAGTTGGGGCACTTCAATATCGTTGTCGCAGCGTAGCCCAGCCTAATGGAGATTCCCCTCTTGATCTCATCGGAGTGCCTATCAGTCCACTCGCCAGTGAGATACTCCACAAGGGTTGTCTTCCCATGGTCAACGTGACCCAGTGCTCCAATGTTTATCTCTGACTGTCCTTCATATTTCCTGGTCACTAATGCTTCACTTCCACTATCCCTTGTTACGTCAGCGAAGCTCAACAGGACCACATATGAAGTCTATGGTCGCTCCGCTCTACGCTAAGCATATGACCTGGGTCTTCGTCGAGCCACCGTATCTGAAACGTCGCTTCATGCAGCTTTCATGACAAGCTCTTCGAGCGGCGTGGCCCCTTTCTCCTCAATTCGCATATTGACCTGTACGATATCCGGGGCCAACTCCCTACCACGCACAGTCTTTCTGCGAGCAATCCCCTTCCTCTTGGGTCTGAATCCGGGCGGGCCGCGAATGAGAACCCTCTTCTTTCCGCTGCCATGAACATCGGGACGAATTGGAAAACCTGACGAATCGCTGCCCCCCGTTATCTTCAGCTTGTATCCTGGCAGCCCAATCACATCACCCTCGACAATCTCTCCGACCTTCCTCCCAACCAATGCATTCGTCTTTGCTTCATCCAATTCGTACTGGATGGCCCTTCCAGTTTCTGGGTCAGAGATTACAAGCTTGAACGGCACGGTACTTCGCCTACCAGTTAGTGCTATACCATCACTGTGTGTGGACTTGGTAGCGATTTATGCTCACTTTATGAGGGTTGTGGTCGGGCATGCGCCTCATCCTCGTTCACAACCGTTATATCTCAAGGCGGGCCGGCGTTGAGAAACGCGCCCGGACAGTGACTCTGATGGACACTCTGACTCTTCTTGGGATCATCGCTGGAATCTACATCCTCATCTATATCATTGCCCAAGTCATTGGGCCGGAACGTTTCAGTGAGAGGGGAATTGAGGCTGGTACTCCCTTCTTCATTATGTTCAAGACCGAACGACTGAACGCATTTCTCACACGTCTTGGCAAGAAGACCCCCCGGGTCTTCTTTAACATTGGAATACTGGTCGGCCTTGGTGGTATGATTTTCGCCTTTTGGATGTTGGCCGACAATCTCATGAAGTTCTTTTTCGTTCCCTCGTCTGCAGGTGGTGTGGTTCCGATAATTCCAGGCGTGACGGTCACCGGTCTGCCACTCATCTACATCATGATTGGTCTCGCAATCACTCTAGTCACACACGAGTTTGCCCATGGTATCGCATCAGCAAGAGATGACATCCCCATTAGAAGTTCGGGCCTCTTCTTTTTCCTAGTTCTCTTTGGGGGTTTCGTGGAGCCTGACGAGGAGGTCTTTGAGAAGGAGGCAACTCCCCAGTCTAGAATGCGACTGTTGGCCGCCGGCTCCTACGTGAACATGGTGTTCGCACTTATTGCAATGCTCCTGATTGCCAATTTTGCGGCTCTGATGTCCATCGGATTCAATCCGCCAAGTGGCGCATACATCTACGACATCGATCCCAATAGTCCCGCTGCGGACGCACTTCAAGTTGGGGATGTAATAATCGGCTTAAACGACACCGAGATTGAAAACTGGGCAAATGTGTCACAGTTCATGTCACATGCAATTGCAGGAAGCAACCTTACTATAGTGACGCTCAGGCACGGATCGGTCAACATAACTCTTGCAGCGCACGAACTCAATGCAACACGAGGGTATATTGGAATCTACGGGGCAGACTATTGGGAACCAAAGCCTGGTTGGGAGTGGATTCCAGGTGGGCCGATGTTTGCATTCCATGTTAGGCTCACATTGATGTGGACCTTCATGATTCTCTTCTCCGTGGCCCTGTTCAATCTTCTCCCAATTCCTGCCTTTGACGGTGACAAGCTACTCTCGAACGCCCTCGGCCTCGTAATGAAAGACGAGAGGAGGGTGCGTCAGATAATGTGGCCGCTGCGAGGTCTTGCCATTGCTCTCATCCTACTCAACATCGGTCTGTCGCTCTGGTTCGGGAAGGGCCTGTTCTGACCTTTGGCAAATCTTAACTGCTGAGCCTCGTGTCACTGACATGACTAAGTGATGGTACTACAGTGTTCTAAGTGCGGACAACCTGCAATCTACCTTAGGAGGTACACATCTGAGGCACTGTGTGCCGCCTGTCTGATACGGACAACCGAACAGCGTGTGCGACGAACAATCAACAAACGCAAAATGCTACGGGATGATGACCGCATTGCAGTGGCTGTGTCCGGCGGCAAGGATAGTGCTGTTCTACTTGATGTCATGGTACGAATTGAAAGGGATTTTCCGAAGGCCGAGCTGATACCATTCACAATTGACGAGGGTATCATCGGTTACCGAGATCTTGCTCTCAAGGCGGCCCATCGGCTTGCGAACTCTCTCGATCTCGACCTTCACGTGTGGACATTCAGAGATCTCTTCGGCTTCACTCTCGACTCTATCGTGCAGGGCCGGGGGCAAAATGACATTGGGGCCTGTTCGTATTGTGGAGTTCTTCGTCGCCGTGCCATTAACGATGCAGCACGTGAGTTGGATGCCGATGTCGTAGTGACGGGCCACAACTTGGATGACGAGGCTCAGACCATCCTGATGAACATGATGCGAGGTGATGCACGTCGAATCGCAAGAACTAACCGTCTACGTGAACTGGCCGTCGAGGGTTTCGTTCCTCGCGCGAAGCCGCTAATGGAAGTGTCTGAGAGAGACATTGTCGCTTATGCGCATTTTGCTGGTCTTCCCTATCATGATATGCCTTGCCCCTATGCGGCAGAAGCCTATAGAAATGACATCCGCGACTTCCTGAATCGGATGGAACACAAACGTCCCGGCACTCTTCTCGCCTTGCTCCACTCAGCTGAAACTGTTGCTGGGGCTCTTCACAGTTCTCTCAAGGGCATACAACATTCAGTGTGTGTACGCTGCGGGGCGCCCACAACAGGACAGGTGTGCAAGACCTGCCAGCTTGTTGAGAGGATTGCAAACAGGTGATTGTCGTCATGGCAAAGCGTCCCGAGATACTTCATGAACAGCGGCATGTCAGGTACGACGAGAAGCACTGGGAGCGTCTGTGGCATCTTCGCACACGTGCCGCAAAGGTGATGAGTTTCTTGGTGAACAACGGCATGCACCCATTTGTATACGGCTCTCTCGCACGAGGTGATGTCAGTGAGTCCTCGGACATTGACATAGTGATTCCGTATCCCGTCCCAAGCTATCGGGTGGAACTTGCCGTGGGGAGATGGGTTCACCGTGAACTTGTACAGGCGACTCCCTCCTCTGTTCTGAAGGCACATCTCCATGTTGATGCCGACACCGTTGTGACCTTTCCATTATTCAAGATGATGTCTAGAGAGGAAGAGTTCTACAGGTGGGGTGGCATGATCAACCTGTCACAGCTTAGGAGTCGGACGCGCGTGCCAGGTGTTGATAAGCGCCTCTTGTTAATCATTCCTGTGGCCGATGGTCACCTTGAAGAAGGAGTCATCGGCCGGGAACACGAGGTCGCCCGACGCATTGGTGTGAGCGTAGATATAGCCATGGAACGCGTGAGAGTTCTTCTCAGAAGAAGTGACATCGGCCGTACAGGGGTGTATCTAGATTGTGTGGTTCCTGAAGGAAAGACCTTCGAGGAGGTCGCAAAGGACCTGTGCGACTCGGACCCAGCTCTTCGAAGAACGATGACCCGACGTGGAGGCTAAGAAGTGGTTTCTCAGGAGATACACGAACGGCCCGGGGGTTCCCTATATGTGGGAAGTATCCCCCGCGGATGCGTGTTGTGTGAGCATGGATCAAAGATGGTACTGTTCACCACGGGCCTATGCGATGCGTCATGTTTCTATTGCCCCCTATCTAGTGAAAAGGCCCATCGTGATATCGTGTTTGCTGATGAGATGCCGGTAGATAACGATGAGGACATTCTCTACGAGGCGGAGGCAATTGGTGCCGAGGGGGCAGGCTTGAGCGGCGGCGATCCATTGTGTGTGTTAAGTCGGACACTGCACTACATTCAGTTGCTGAAAGACCACTTTGGGTCGGACTTCCATCTTCATCTCTATACTGCTCAGTCGGACGCTTCGTCCAAGACCATACAATCACTCGCTGATGCAGGTCTCGATGAGATTCGTTTTCATCCCCAAGGCCCAGATTGGTCAGGAATCGAGGCGGCATTGAGGACCAACATGACAGTTGGTATTGAGATTCCTGTACTGCCCGACCACGATGACAGCATTAAGAGGACAGTTGTTCGTGCAGATGAACTTGGTCTTGCGTTTGTGAATTTGAATGAGCTAGAAGCGAGCGAAACCAATTTTCAAAGACTGCGTTCGCGTGGCTATCATTTGCGTGACATGTCCAGTGCGAGCATCGCGGGGAGTGCAGAAACAGCAGTTCGTGTCCTACGTTGGTGGTCTGACCACGGGGGCATCTCTCTCCATTACTGTTCATCACGTTACAAGGATACTGTTCAGATGCGAAACAGACTGTGGCGCCGTTTACAGCACACTCAGAGAGAGTTTGAGGAGGCGGATGACGATGAACCCCTGCTGATTCTGGGTGTCGTGAGGGCGCACCATGGCGAGAGGGCCGAACTTGAAACTCTGAAGAGGGTCTACCGAGTGTTGGCTGAAGAGTTCGAGGTGCCCCGTGAACTCATGAATCTGGATCTCCAACATGAGCGGGTAGAGGTTGCCCCTTGGGTGCTCGATGAGATTGCTGACGTGCTCCAAGAGCGGCTCCCCGAACCGAGGGCTCTCGAAATCGGAATCGCCTACGAATATCCCACTCGGGATAGGCTTCAGGTTCGTTTCGACCCACTGTGATTCATTGCTCCACCTTGAAGCGCAGAATAGCTGCAATTCCTCCTAGGCTCTGCAGCTGGTCGCCTGCCGGATGATCAGTCGACACTATGTGGACCTGTCCACGTGCATGTTCGGTGTTCCTGATTAGAGTGTCCAATGCTTTTCGTTCGTCGTCGGCAGCTCCTCGGAGCTTCCTGTCTGTGATTAACAGGTGTTCCACTGCTCCAAATTGTACTGCCCGGGCCACTTCATCATCACCGTAGGCGCCAAGTCCGTCCTCCTTAGCGATATGCGTTAGCAGCTCCTCAATAAGGCGAGTTTCCGTTTCGATTTTTACCTCTGACAGAACTCTCGATATGACTCCACGAAAGAGAATCTCCTTTGCGGCAGGTATACCAATTGTATTGGTGCCCTCGACAACGATGGGTGGACGGTTCTTTATTGGTGCCGACAGCAGATACTCCTTGAAATGATCCTTGACAAATCCCGGGCCGCATATGACAATCAGTCCTATCTCATCCTGTTGCAGAATGGACTCCACTTGTGTCGTCACATCTCGAAAGAACTCCCTCATGGTTGCATCATGGGTCTTCTGGTCGCCGCGTTTCCTTGATATGCTGGTCCTTATCCGCGCTGCCTCTCGAACCCCAAAGTCCGCCACTAGCAGTAGCTCCGCTGCCCCATCTTCTATGGTGACGAGCAGCGCCATTGGGCTAGCCCTTGCTCTCTGTGCCATCTCTATCCTATTGAGCACATACTTGGGCCACTGATCCTTGACAATAGTGAGTATGGTTCCTGGTTCGATATTGAAGGTGTGATGAGAGCCAATGTTCACAAGGTCTGAGGGGCCCTCCAATATTCGTCCCTTGATTCTCACTCGATTTGAGAACGTATGGAACGAAATGTCTTCGACCTCAAGTACGAGAGTCATCGGTTTTCTCACGCTCTCTTGCTTTCTGTCGTCTTCGCTGCCTATTCGTACTCGGCGCACGGTTCTTGCAATCACTCTGTCTCCTGCTGCTACGATGTTGTATAGATGCCACAGATCATCGAGCGTTTCGATCTTGAGTGTGATCCGCCCCTCTTTGGGAACTCGCTTTATGACCTTCACCGTGATGACCGGGACAACAACCTGTGGTCAGAAGAAATAGCTTCCGTAGTCATCCATGTCAATAACGTGTGAACCCTTGGATGCAAACGAGTGGTCGGGGACTCTCAACTCGCGTGCGAGTTTCTTGGCCCTTCTCACATGGTCGCGCTCTACAAGCCCTGCATCATCATGAACTGCGAGGTCGCCCGCAGATCTAACCACTCCTCCCAGTTCTCTAAGGCGAAGGGTCAATGCATCTCGCTGCCTGTCGATGGTCCTAGCCATCTCCTCCGCGACAGACAGCACCTCTTCAACAGCCTCGCGTGCAAAATGTGGAATCTTGCCGTCCTCAACTACAGTCTGCGCCACAAATCTTACAATCTGATCGATGGCCTCGGGCGTCTTCTTCATCCAAGAAGACAGCATGATCTCGTAGCCGTACCCTCTGATTCGCGACCTTAACGGCGGAAGAATCGCAGAGAGGTCCTCTGGGTTTGCGGAGGCGAAGAGAACAAAGTCACATGGAACACCGTCCACTCGAACTGCTGCGCCGGAGCTATGTGGATTGTGTCCGACTATCGGGTAACGTTTCTCCTGCATGGCAGTGAGAAGATGTTTTTGCAGTGGTCCGAGCGTGGCAACCTCGTCAACATACAGAATCCCCTCATGTGCCTCATGGATGGCTCCTGGTATTACCCGCCTGAATGCTGGGACACCCAACCCCTCGGCACTTCCATACGGGTCATGTTTCACGTCCCCAAGCAACTCGACGGCCGTGCCGCCAGTGACGCGCACAAACCTCGGAGTGTCGATTCCAACGATGACGTGACTCTCGGTGTTGTTGTTAGTGTCATCATCTGTTGCAGCTGCAATGGCAGTCACGCGAATCGTATCGAACGCATCCCTCTCGTAGCTCACGGTCCACGTAACACCGTTGCGTTCCTCACGGCACTCGACTCTTGGCATCGCTCTCTCGTGTATAACATGAAGCACACGAAAGAGACCGTGGTATGAGTTCTCCCCTACCCAGTCACATCTCTTTGCCGCTCCACACTCTAGACACATGCCTTGGTCGGGCGTGGAGAGAGATCCACAGGAAGGGCATCTGTACCCCATCTTGACTGCGACCTCAATGGGCAACTCTTCCGGTCGTACATAATACACATCTGAAGACCGTGTTGTCTTGTTCTGTGCGGAGGCTGGGGCATTGCGGCGTTTTACAATTGATACGCGGGGTCTGTCTGGTTGTAACGGATTATGATGGACTCTTATCTCTTCAGTGGGAGGCGGGAGAAGGGTAGCCGCCGCTTTTGCCAACAACGACTTGCCCACCCCGGGTGGGCCGCACAGGAGCACATGCCTGCGTTGAACCACCGCAGACTTGACAAGTGTGACCGCATGGTTCTGGCCCACTATTCTTTCGAAGGGATCCGATGGAATTGTGACATCTGCCGTTGATGAGATGTGTTCCATGAGGTCTGTCAACACTATGGTCCCTCAACTGCGGTGTGTGGTCTACAGCACCTCAGTTGAGATAATTGTGAGTAATACACTGACTGGATGGAGCTCAGTCGCCCCCTCGGTCATAGTCTTGTCGCTTCTACACCTCATGACCGCTGTCTATCCACATCTTCGAAGGTGAGGTATTTCAGGCCTGGTGGTCGCGTTTCTATGTCTGCAACCGCTGCTCCGATGATCAATTCGACCCCCTTCTTGGCCGCTAGGTCAACTAGTCTTTGAGTGACTACCCCATCAAAGACAATCGCATTCACGCCCTCAAGGCTCTCAAGCTGCTTAGTGAGCTCAGCTACGCCGCACTCGACGATTACGTTCTTGTCCTTGTCAAAGAGAATCGCCCTGAAGGACTCACGAATCTCATCAACCTTGGATGCATATTCCTCGTCAACTTCGCGGGAGTATCTGGGTTGAGGACGAGGCCTCTTGGAGGTTGTGGCCCTCACCGGTGGTGTGACTGGTGCTGATACAACTTCCTCTCTCTTTGGCCGTGTGGGCTTCCTCGTGGTCTTCCTCCTCTTCGGGGCGGGAGCCTTTCTATCACTCACCAATGCTAATGCTTGGTCTGCAGGAATCTTACTCTGCAGAGCCTTCTGAATCTCCCGTTTGGTGAGTTCTTCTACTTCCTTCCCCTCTGGGGCTCTCGCTATGTAGTCGACTCTTGCAACCTGCATGAGCTCCCGAAGAATGAGGTCACCGCCTCGATCACCGTCGAGAAAGGCTATCACGGTCTTGCTCTTTCTCGTGAGATCCACGATTGACTTTGGAATGTGGGTCCCCTCAACGGCAACAGTGTTCGTTATTCCATTCTTCATGAGATTGATGACATCAGCGCGCCCCTCCACTATGATGATCTCGTCACTATCGGCAAGATCAGGGCCAGCGGGGAGACTCTCCGGGCCGAACTTGACAACGGTCTTTCGGCTGGCTCGAGTCACTGCGTCAGTGATTTCCTCAGTGCCCGGGGCAACTTCTTCCTCCCAATCCTTCAGTATACTAATTGCCCTGCTCACAACTCTGCGTCTCTTGGCTCCGCGAATGTCCTCCAGCTTTTCAAGTGTGACTTTGGCCGTACAGGGACCGACCCTGTCGACAGTTTCCAAGGCAGCGGCAAGTATTGCGGTTGCGGTCTTGTTGAGTGACACAGGGATGACAATCTCTCCCTTGCTCATACCGCCCTCCGACTTTATGGCAATCTGTATCCTGCCGATTCTGCCGGTCCTCTGCAGTTCTCTGAGGTCAAGGTCTTCTCCAAGGAGACCCTCTGTCTGACCAAAGATTGCCCCCACAACATCTGGTTTGTCAACAACGCCATCAATCTCGATCCGAGCTCTGATGACATATTTCGCAGTACTCTGATCGAAGTCGGTTCCGATTTTAATACACGTCTCCTACTATTGACTCTGCCACGCGCCCTCACGTGACCGTCAAAGACGGTTTCTCCCGCGACTTCTCACATACTGGAGATGCTCTCTTTACACTCCTACATTCCTCAAGTATTCTTCCGGTTGAACTCCCGTCCTGCCATCTGCATCTGTAAGGAAGTGGTAATCCGGTAATCCTGTGATATGATGAGTGATGATCATCTCATTACCAGCGTGACGGTCGCTCACCGACCCATCGCGGTTCACAGAGTCGGGGGACCCCGTGGCATATGATGTGATAATCCTATGATTGACATCTAGTGGTCCATTGGGACCACTCTCATCCTCCCTAGAGATTTGCCCTGTATTTGAACGTTGTTGTATAAACTAGCGACCATACAGATGGTGTGCCGTGTCACGTCGGCAATACTAATAACACAATAGTACCAAACTCTATCTGTTCAGGAGATACACCCACTCTCGAGGGCGCACTGAGATCAAGACGATGACGTGTTGCGCAAGGGGTGGGAAACAGCCTGAGCACACCTGCCGAGAACTGACCTAGGCGAACCATAACGGACCCTGTTGATGTGGGCGTTTGCCCTCATGTGAAACGGAGGCCACCCATGGTTCACACATCGGCAGGAAGGTCGATGCCGTCACATGCCCGACACGAGACAGCTCAGCAGAGCCGGAACTACTCCGATGCTGTGAGGCTGGGAGTTAGTGTGCAGGGCGACAGGCATCGGTCCCTTTGTGGGGGATTTTGTTTTATGGTAGATCGGCTGACTCTCCAGGTTTCAGAATCTTCACCTTGGTGGATGTGGCCGTCCTGCTGACTAACTGTGCGAACTCTTCTGGGTCCGCCTCGATCACCGGAAAGGTGTTGTAATGCATTGGCACCACACATTTTGGTCGTAGTAGTCTTGTGGCCAGAGCCGCTTGCTGTACATCCATAGTATAGTAACTACCTATAGGCAAGAGTGCCACGTCAGGACTGTATAGGTCACCAATCAACTGCATGCCGGAGAACACCCCAGTGTCACCCGCGTGGTAGAAGGTCCCACTTGGAAACCTGACAACGAAACCTGTCGGCGCACCCTCCCCACACGAGTGAAACGCCTGCACGAGAGTCACAGTGACCTCCTCTATCTTGACACTACCTCCGATATTGAGTGTGTGTACTCGCTTGGCGCCTGCGGACTGGGCCTTTAGCCCCAGCTCGTTGATTGCTACAAAAAAGGCACCGGTCTTCTTGCAGATGGCCACAGCCTCCTCATAACCATGGTCGCCATGATCATGAGTGACAAGAACGATGTCTGCGTGGTCAACGTCGTCGACTTTCAAGGGGGAGGTAGGCCCCCCGAGCCAGGGGTCGATGAACACGGTCTTGTCATCAGCCTCAACCTTGAATGATGCATGCCCAAGGTACGTGAACTTCATGCTCAAGACACTCCTAGTCTGTCACATGGCTGAGCTATACTTCTCCTTTTCGCTATCTCTTTGCTCTGTGCAGTGATCATCGGTGACATATGAAACATGGCCAATGGTCACATCCACTGATAGATATAGTGGTGCTTTTTCGAATCGCACCGGAGAAGAGCCATGATGGACCGCCATCCGCATCCAGACAGTGTTCGTGCAGGACAGATTGCAGCCAGGGTCATCAGTGAGGTGGCCAGCGCTATCAAGCCTGGTGTCAGTGTCTTGAAGATATGCCACCTCGCAGAACGGAAGATATTGGAGTACGGTGCGACGGGGCTGGCGTTCCCATGTAACGTTTCAATCAACGAAGAAGCGGCGCATTATACTAGTCCTCGTGGCGACAAGCGTGTATTCCCTGATCAAGGACTTGTCAAGTTGGACTTGGGGGCCCACGTTAATGGCTACCTCTCAGACACTGCAGTGACAGTGGACCTTGACGGGTCCTACGATCGCTTTATCGCCGCCAGTCGGGCTGCCCTTGACGCTGCCATCGAAATAGTCCGTCCAGGTGTGAGGGTCGGTGAGGTGGGGGCGGCAATCGAGCGAGCCATTCGGAAGACTGGGCTCCGCCCCATTCATCAGCTATCTGGGCATGAAATGAAACCTTGGACTCTACATGCTGGCAAGACTGTTCCTAACATCCATATGGGCGGAGGACCAATAATGAAGGAGGGGGAGGTGTACGCGATTGAGCCATTTGCTACCAATGGCAACGGCACAGTCCGCAGCAGGCGCGATGCATACATATTCTCCAATGTGATGTCAAATCGTAGTCGTGTCGACAGGCTTGCCAATGAGGTGCGCAATATCGCTAGGCGTAGATTCAAGACACTACCTTGGGCGTCACGTTGGCTCAAGTCTGACAGGTACGATGTTGACGCGGTGATTCACACTCTTGTGAGAGCCGGCGCTGTCCGTGCGTATCCGGTTCTAGTTGAGGGTGCCAATGGGATGGTGTCCCAGTTCGAGCATACGGTATTCGTTTCGAAGAATGGCGCCATTGTACTGACTGGGCGAGGTGACGAGTGAAAGGCGCCATCCGCTCATCTTAAGTGTCAGATGCGAGTGGCAATCTTCTAGTGAATCATGGAGTCATGCGTATGACACAAGGTCCACATCCTGCACATGTCCAGTCTGGCCGCATTGCGGCTAGGGTGCTACGAGAGGCCTGCGAGATGGTCCGCCCGGGCGTAAAGGTCATCAGCATCTGCACTCGGGTGGAGCGCCGGATCGTGGAGCTTGGTGGGCGGCCTGCTTTCCCTTGCAACGTTTCCATCAATGAGGTGGCATCTCATTATACATCACCACGAAATGACCCCTCCACGATTCCCGACTTTGGTCTTGTCAAGATAGATGTGGGTGTTCACGTGGATGGCTATATCGCCGACACTGCACGCACCGTTGACATAGACGGTACATTGGAGGGCTTCATTGCTGCCACCGACGAGGCTTTGGATGAGGCAATCCGGTTCATTCGGCCGGGAGTGAAGCTTGGCGATGTGGGCCGTGTCATCGAGCGCGTCATCAAGGACTATGGTCTGAAGCCTGTCAAGGAGTTGACGGGTCACAGTCTGAAGAGGTATAGGCTTCATGCTGGCAAGAAGGTTCCCAACACCAGAACACGCGATTCCACTGTGGTTGAGGCTGGCGAGTACTTCGCCATTGAGCCATTCGCCACAACTGGCTCAAAGATAGTCGACAGCAAGAATGTCTACATCTTCATCAATACTGGGCGAAAAGAGCCTCTCAAGGGTGTCACTGAGAAGCTGAGACTGCATCTGCTGAAACACTATGGGTCGCTTCCCTTTGCCTCTCGGTGGATTGGGACATCGCATAAGGGAATTGATGTGACACAGGAGCTAGCACGTCTCTTGAAAGCAAAGGCGATTCGTGGCTTCCCGGTCTTGCTTGAGAAAGGTGCACGTCCGGTCTGCCAGTCCGAACACACTGTATTCGTCGGAGAGAATCGGACGATTGTTCTCACAAGGCCCAACTAGATTGAGCTTTTCCCCTCATCCTCCTCCTTCACTACATAGACGCCCTGAATCGTCATTGTACTGTTGCACTTGGGGCATCGTACATCTAGTGTCTTAAGGATGTAGTCGCCGCTCTCAAAATTACGGATCTCTTTGAAGTCGCAATCCGGATTATCACACCGTATCTCTGTCACAGTCGGCGGAGGTGGCTTCATCTGCCTAGTCTGTCGTCCTGCATTGATAAGGCTAAAACCGATTGTGATTATGACCATCCCAACAAAGATCCAGATTGCGGACATCATTGGGTCTGGTACTGTACCCATCATCATTAGAATAATCACACCGGCTGCAGTGAATAGCAATCCAACCAGCTTCGATATCATTCCCACAGAACATCACCTCAGAGCCCGATGCCCATTGTGTTCCCGATTCCGGCCAAGATGACCTTGTCGCCAGGCTTGGTTCGTTTCCTGATTGCGGTCTTCACCCGTTCAATCACCTCTGGGACCGCGTCGAGAATCTTCTTACGCATGACTCCCACGGCCGCAGCTTCGTCCTGCTTGATCACAATGGCCTCGATTGGAATCTTGTTCTGCGTGGCGGTTTCTTCGATGGCGTACTTCTCAGGGCCTGGGTCGCCGATTGCCGCACCGGTCCCCTCTGAAACACGCCCAAGATTCTCTCCCTCTAGTTTTAGTGCGGCATCCACAGTGATTATCCGTGCAATCTGCCCCTTGTTCTCCTTAATAATCCTCTTGATTGCAAATCCTGGTTTGCCCACTGTTCCTCCGGGGCCTGTGGCACGGACCGCGTAGACAGTCCGTCCCTCTACCTCTACCTGATAGTATCCAACCTCACGGCCAACCTCGTGAACATAGTTCTCAGGAGTGGCACCGTATTCTCTTGCAAACTTTGTCACGACCAGTGGTCCCACGCCATCCCCGATGGGTTTGCCCTCTGAGAATGCGTCCATCGCCTCGTAGTATGCCTTTGCGATTCTGAGTAAGTCTGGCATCTGCATGTGAATCTGCATAATCAGAATCTGGCTCCCGGTCTTCTTTCCCAGCAGATAGTAGTGCCGTACAATCCTGAATATCTGGCTCAGAACTTGTGTCACTTCTAGAGTGTTCTCAAGGTTCTGATTCTCATGGCAATCTGCGTTGGGTGCAAGCTCGGCAACGAACTCCTGATACCTGTCCCTTCGTTCATCGAGTAGATGATCGAGTCGCTGGAGCACACCTGCTGGATCAAGATCAACGGGTTCTATCAGGAAGTAGTCCAGCCACCTGTCGAGGTCAGCAGCAACCTCCTCCTCACTCTTGCCATACTTCTTGAAGGTATCTATCGCCGTCTGCCGAGACTCTATCGCCATACGCTTGAGTTCGATGAGTCCAGCCTCTATTTGCTTGAGCCACTGCCACATCTGAATCTTGGTGCCATACAGGCTGAATATTAGAATAAACGCAAAGAACGCCAAGTTGATAATCCAACTGAGGTCGCTGGTGTTTCCGAACTGCATCTATATCACGCCGAGGAAACCCGGTTAGGCTTTAATCATTTCTATCTGTGCTGACTCAACCAGCATGCCTTTCTTGTACGAGAGTTATCACAGAGAATGAGGAGAAAATGTGGCAGCTTGCCGGCCTGTCACGCGCTCGCGCAGCGCACATCTCCGGCAACGGCGCCAGCCTTAACTTCGGAGATCGGAACGGGTTCCGGTGGACCCTGGCGCCTATGGCCGCCATCGGTCCAATGGGAATTTCTCTGCTGTTTTAAACATTGCTCTGTGAATATGATATACACGTCGAGTCACACCGACTCACGATAGAGGTGCGATCGTGTATTTAGCCTTCCTCGCAGGCGCGGCAGTGTCACTACGCTCGCAATCGCTGCAGCGACAACTAATGCGCCAAAAGTCACGGTATCGGTAATAATGATGATTGGTGGTTGACCGTTTGTCTTGAGCGCAATGACTCCTTCTCCGACCGCATATGCGGTATTGTTCACTCCAAGTACTTGGGCCTCCTCTGGTACGTGATTGTTCAGCCTCTTGCTGAACGAGAACCTCAGTTCGTCGCTTCCAATGCTGACTGTTTCCTCAGTACTTAGCACGAGCCTTAGGCCGCGAAGTACGAGAATGCCCCCGAAATCTGGAATGTAACGTGAAACCGGATTATCATCGATGACTTGGCTTCCACCCACCATGGCACCATCGGCAAGTGAACCATTGATCTCAAACAGTGGAGGAATGTCGTCTGGCCCGTGAGAGTAGCCTGCGCTGTCATGCCACCGCGGAAGAAACGATAGACTATCAATCGTGACGTTGGTGAGGAGATGTCGCCCAAGTATGGTCTTTCCATAGTAGAATCCCAACGTGACGCTCATCACATGCTCCGAAACTGTGGGATGATGATGCCGATAGAGGTAGAACACCTCAAACCTTCCACGCAGAAGGAGTGCCTCAGTACCGTCTGTCAGTAGGAATGAGGCACGGTATGTAAAGGAGTCCACTTCGAACACGGTAATGCCCGGTGGTATCTCAAGAGAACTGGCACAAGTAACAATACACAGTATCATGACCATCATGACGGCCATGCTCTGTATCGTTCTCCTCATCACTGAACCACCTGATAACAGCATAAAGTGGCATACAATCAAGAAGGCGCTTACTATTCAAGCAGACACATGAGAAAAAGCAGTGCATTGGTGGGGACGCTGGGATTTGAACCCAGGATCGACGAGTGTCCTCTTCTTATGACCCCGTTATTCACAAGATCTGGAGCCCGTCGCCATACCGGGCTAGGCCACGTCCCCATGTCAATGCATGACCCTATGCGGCCGAGAACGTACACCAACTGATAGAGATATGAAGCTTTCTGTGAACCAACAGCAAGAGTGAAAACGCGCCCATCTGAACACGACATATGCATACTCATCCGGCCCATCTTCATGTCGCAGGCGTTGATGAGGCCGGGCGCGGCCCAATGGTTGGACCTCTTGTTGTGTGCGGTATCATGATGAGTTCGAATCAGATAGCATACCTCGTTGAAATTGGGGTTCAAGACTCAAAGGTGATTTCGGCGAAACGCCGAGAGTTTCTCTTTGCAGAGATTATGGCCCTAGCTGAGGGTATTGCGATTAGACGCATCACGGCTGTCGAGATTGACGAGGGGCGAGCAAGAGGTGTTAGCCTAAACCGTATCGAGGTGTCCGCCTTTGCCTCTGTAGCTCGGGAGCTACATCCTGATGTTGTGTATATGGATGCGGCTGATGTTGTTCCCAGAAGGTTTGAGGAAACGGTGGCTCATGAGAGTGGTCTGGCGAACTGTCAGTTTGTGGCCGAACACAAAGCTGACAGCAAGTACCCCATTGTTGCCGCAGCATCTATAGTTGCGAAAGTGGAGCGTGATCGTGAGATTCAGAGGCTACATACTATCTATGGGGACTTTGGCTCCGGCTACCCATCGGACCCGAAAACGGTACGCTTTGTTGAACACATTGTCAGAACTGGCGAGCCACTTCCCCCAGTGGTTCGCAAGTCGTGGAATTCCGTGAAACGAGTGATTGAGGCCTCTGAAACGAAGCAGTCCCGGCTTGAAGGCTGAACTACATCTCAGCACGTTCCGTGATGATCTTCTTCAGCTCTCGCGGCTTGTTAATCTCGTCTAGCTCTAGCTGCCTTATCACGGGAACCTCCGACACGTTCTCTTCTGCCTTGCCTTCTTCTACAATGAGAACTGCGTTCGCCTCCGTGATTTTGGAAACGCTCTTGAGAATCTCTACTCGTTTCTTTAGTGACCAGCTCCTGAGAGACCCTACGCCTGACATCAGCGGGGGCCCCTCCTCCTTTGCCGCAACGTGGAACGGGGCTCGGTCAGTCCACAGAACACGCATCCCGAGTCGCTCGAAGAACTCATTTACTCTCTTCTCCAAGTCCGAGATATCGGCAGGTGTGCTCGGCTGCCTGAGGTGTTCACCCCTCCCCCTCTCGTGAAAGATGTCAATTGGGATGATCAAGTCGGTTTCAAGAACTCGCTCAAGCCGCTCCGCCACCTCCGTGCTGACATCCATCTCGTCCTTCTCGTAGGCAAGAATCGCTCTTGCAGACACCTGTACGCAATCAGCAAGATCCTGTTTCGATAGTCTGCGCTCAAGGCGCACTTTCCGCAGCTTGGCACCATCAATGGCCACAAACCGGCCGCCACGCTGAATGTACTCTCTTGGCAATCTCTCCTCGGCGATTATCCTCCTAAGGCTCACCGGTGTGATGGTCGGAATGCCGTGTCTCTTGTACACCGCGTCCTCGTCTAGCGTGCCACGTCGTGTCTTAGCTCCTACCACCAGCGGGGTTGCATTGAAGAACTCTGCGACCACCTGTAGAGTTTCCGCATCCTCTCTTGTCAGAGCATCAATATTGCACAAGACCTTGATTAGCACAAGTTGATCATCTCTTCTGGCCACAAGATCAAAACAGGTTGGCCTAACATCGCAAGGGGATGATAATCTGAACCCAGCACCCTCTAATTGAGTACATACCTCCTCAATCAGTTGGCTTCGGGCTCTAGTCATATTTACATCCCATTGGTTTCATCACAAGTGAATGCTTTTCAGCATTCTGTTAGGATATACCTTTACTCCAATCACCATGATACACCAATGGCTCATTGCGACACATCATATACGAAACCTATGCACGTTGTCGTGGGCAGTCTTCTGCGAATCATCTGCACTTGAGGCCTTGCAAATGTGTCATTTTGTCGCCACACCGCGAGATCCTCCCACTCTAGGTCAACCTGTCCTAGCATCCTGTGTAGAAAGAACAGCACCGGCTTGGTCCCCGCGACCGTGTACAGACCTGGTCCCAGATCCATTCTCCTGAGTAGTATGATTGGCAGACGAATCTCCCCATGATAACGCTCGGGAATCTCCTTGGCAATGAAATCAATCTCCTCCGGATGAAACGCGGAAGTTTCTCCGGCACGGGTGACATACGTCGGACGCTCATTGTTGAGAAGATCACACAGCGGTATTCCCGTGCTCGGTAGATGATCGTTTATAGTTTCAATCTCCTTCTCAATGGCTCGCTCAATGAATGAACCCATCATATATCCCTCGCAACCCTAGCGACCACCATGATGTGATCCCTCTCATACGGTTCGAGTTCAACCCGTTCTACCACTTCGATGCCCTCTCTCTCAAGGGTTTCAATCTCACGTTCGAAGACTGTGCTGACCGGCGCAACAGAATCGATGCTTCTTGCCTTTATTGCAATCATTACCCAAGTCCCTATCGAACAGTACACCAGTAGGTTGTCACAGAGTATTCTCGCTTGGTCAGGCTGTGCAATATCCTGATATACAACATCTATGGGCCCTGCAACAAGGGTCGAGTATCTCATTGGATGCCGGGCGTCCTCTACTATGGGAAGAATGTTGGGGCGGCTGTCTGCAAGTCTGACAAGACTACGTGCCGAAACCGGTGAGAATTCCACAGCATTGACCACCCCCTCCGTCCCCACGATATCAGAAACATGGCTGACTGTTGTTCCGGACGCCGCTCCGAGATACAAGACTCGCGACCCCGGCTGAATTGGCATGTTCTTTAGGCCGTTCCTTATCGCAGCTGCAAGCTTGGATCTTCTTGGCATCCAGAGCCTATAGTCTTCATCGCCAATTGTTACAACCTTCTCCCCATAGACGCTCTGCCCTCTCACGATGCTGCGTGTTGCCAGCGAACGCCTGTCGCCGTCACCAATAGCGAAAACGCCGGGAAACGCCGTTCTCTTAACGCTCATCGTCGACGCCTCCTTCTCTTCTTCGTGGTCCTCTGGGCCCCACTATCCCTTTGTCGCCTCCTCTGAGGGCGAGTCGGAGGTGGCTCGGGACTCTGGCGTCTAATCTCCTCAACTCTCCTCTCCAAGTCATTCCTCAGAGAGTCTCCCATACTTCGTCCCGAAAATGCATCGACCCTTGCGGCGATGGCCAGTTTTGCCGCGAGAGCCCGTGCTATCTTCCCCCTCTGCCAGTAGGGGGCAGTACGCAGCAGAGGAACTTGAAAGATGACACCATGCTTGGGAGGTGCTGTGCCAGTCCTAAGGCTTCGAAAGAGCGCTTTCTCCGCTCCCAAAACCTGTATAGTGCTCGAAGGCTTTCTAGCAAGTTCCATTAACGAGCCAGCCATACTAATCAGGCGTGCTCCGATGAGCGGCCCTACAAGAGCCGTGATATTCGGCGCCACTGCCACCATCGCTTCAGATATGTACTTCTCAATCTCTCGTCGCCTGTCAGCAAGCTCTCTTATTGCCGATGCCAGGTCTGCCATCGGAGCCAAATTTGCAGGTAATGAACCCTCCACTGCTGGGAGAAACATCTCGGTGAGTTCCTGCGCAAGTTGGGTGGGAATGCCCGCGCCTGTGAGTTCGTCCATCGAGAACTTCCCCTGGGCCCACAATGATACTATCACGGCAAGATGCTCATTGTCCTCTATCTTGTTGCTCACAAGTGGGTGATATACAGAGAACCATTCTCGCAGATGCATTCCCAGCATGTTGATTGACTTGTCAAGCTCATCAACTGCATCAATAGCGTGTCGGACTGGAAGATCCGGTACTTGACTGGCATCCGCGATCACTTGCTGGCCAACGAGGAGAGTGACCTGGTGTCTGTAGTGTCGGAGTGCCTGTGGGGACTCAATAAGGCCCTGCTCGACGAGAAGTCTATCAACCATGTTTCGGAAAGTCTTGATGTTTCGGCTGTCAGTTGTAACGGCATCAAGCCCCTGTATGTCTTTGAGGGCCCTTGCTATCTGGGTGCTCTCGACGGCCACAGTCGTGGTGTGTCTTCGAATGGCTTGACTGAACAGATTTGCGACCTCTTCAGAGATCTCTCCCTGCAGAATGTCGCGGACCAGCCGTGCTCCCAATGACACATCTGGATAGGCAAGTGCGTGACCTACGATTCTGTGGTCCTCATCATGGAGAAAGACTCCGAGTGCATTTGGCACTAGATACAGTGGCATGGATACCAAGTCCTGCCAACATCACTGGTCTACAGTCGAATAAGTGTGACTGAATAACCTGTCTGCAACTCATCAGACACATCATCTTATTATGGTCTGCAGTCCAAGTACGCATCAAGGTGTGAGATTGAGGTTCGAAGGCTACTGGCTTGCATCAGGAATCCTCGGTGTGTCCGCCTCCATTCTACGAAGGGTTGCAGATGCAGGTGCCGACGTCGTGGTGACGAAGTCGATTGGCATCAGGCCCCGAGAGGGTCACCCAGGTCCCATAGTCACGGCATCACATGGTGGTCTTCTAAATGCCGTGGGGCTAACAAATCCCGGAATAGACGCGTTCGCCGACGAAATCCTTCTCTTGCGAGAGTGGAATGTCCCCTTTGTTCTCAGTATCTTCGGATCAACTGTCGACGAGATCGTACGTGTTGCAGTCCGTGGTGTTGAGGCGGGTGCGCCTGCCCTAGAGCTGAACCTCTCATGCCCACATGCTGAGATTAGCCAAATTGCTCACGACCCTGAAACAACGTACGAATACGTTCGCGCCGTGCGAGATGCAGTGGATTGCCCAATACTTGCCAAGTTGAGTCCGAACGCCTCAGACATCGTGGCGGTGGGCTTGGCAGCTGAACGGGCGGGAGCCGACGCAGTTGTCGCAGTCAACACACTCCGTGCTATGCGAATTGACATAGATCTTCAGCAGCCCGTTCTTGGGAACCTTGTTGGAGGGCTATCTGGTCCCCCTGTGTTTCCCGTTGCAGTCCGTTGCGTCTACGATTTGTTCAGCGCGCTCTCGATTCCAATAGTGGGCGTTGGGGGTGTGACGACTTGGAGGGATGCCATTGAGATGCATATGGCTGGCGCAAGCGCGATCCAAGTTGGAACGGCGGTGTTGAAGGGCGTTGAGGTGTTCAGACGTATCAAGAGGGGTGTGCAAAGATATCTTCGTGATAGAGGATTCTCCTCCACCAATGAGATAGTTGGTATCGCTGCGGGGCGTTGACTATGAACATTGAGAAACTCTTGGGATCCCCAAGGTCCACTCTTGTTGAGAAGGTCATTCAAGAGAACAGGCGTGACCGGACTATTCTATTCAGTCGAGATGTCTTCTCTCGAGAACCGAAGCCGGGTCAGTTTGCCATGGTGTGGATACCGGGTGTCGACGAGGTTCCCATGAGCGTGTCGTATTGCGGAGAGGATTTTGCGGGTCTGACAGTTCGTCCTGTGGGACCAGCCACGGAGGCACTTGCTGCTCTCAAGCGCGGGGACTTGATTGGGATACGTGGCCCCTTTGGCAACGGCTTCGTAGCGACTGCTCAGGTACCCCTCATTGTCGGCGGTGGGATTGGTATGGCCCCATTGCGGCTCCTAGTTCACGAATTCGCGAATATGGGGGTCGAATCAGACGTCGTCATTGCTGCACGGAAAAGTGACGAACTACTCTTTGCGGAGGAGCTGCAGAGTCTTGCTCGTAGCGGTGTACGCGTCCACGTGGCCACAGATGACGGATCGATGGGAGTAAAGGGTCTTGCAACTGATGTCGTACAGGAGCTACTTACAGCCCACCATTTCGACATGATATACACCTGTGGTCCCGAGAAGATGATGGTTTCTCTCTGGCGGCTCGCAATGAACAAGGGTATCGACATTGCCGCCTCTCTCGAACGGTACATGAAATGCGGATGTGGCCTCTGTGGAAGCTGTGCTCTCGATCCCACGGGCGACTTGGTGTGCATTCAGGGCCCAGTGTTTACGGGGGAACAGTTGTCACGGATCAAAGAATTCGGAGTATACAGCCGAGATTCCACTGGTGTCAGGATACCTCTGTAGGAAGAATGAGAGTGTGTCCGCCGCTATAATGTTCATGCGGCGGCATTCATGCACGAACGCCGACGGTGCGTCCCCGTATGAACCTCTTGATGTAGTTCCTCTTGTTTCTTATACGGGGAATGGGTGTGTGTCGCTCGCGACCCTGCACCTTTGGGGTCGATTCACGAACCTTTCCTGCCTTTGTGAGTGAACCATGTGAACCTGGCATGATGTCCTACCTCTGTGGTCAATAGAGGTCCCGAACCATGTTCATAAAAAGCTATCCAATAAGCAGTTTAGTGGCCAACTGTTACGAGCAGAACGGCACGGTTCGAGGATTAGGTACGATGCAGGAATCCCCCCAAGACTATGAGCTTCACCGGGCTATCATTGAGGCACTCCTGTCTGCAGAGGAGCCGCTCGATAAACAGGCAATCAATCGTATCAAGAACAGAGTATGCGCAAGATTCCGGAGGGCTGACATTCCCACAAACGCCGACCTTTTGGAGTATGCAGTGCCTGAGGAGCTGGAGATATTGCGGCCCCTGTTGAGAAAGAGGCCGGTTCGAACTGTTTCGGGTGTTGCAGTTGTTGCCGTCATGACAAGTCCGCAACCCTGCCCTCACGGTAAGTGTGCCTACTGTCCGGGCGGTCCGGATCTTGGTGTACCGCAAAGTTATACCGGCTATGAGCCAGCCACTATGCGGGGCATCCAGAACGACTTTGATCCATATCGTCAGGTGACAAAGCGTCTGGCACAACTGAGAGCGATTGGGCACTCGGTCCAGAAGGTGGAATTGATTGTCATGGGCGGGGACTGGTGCTCGAAGGATCGAAAATACCGGGAGTGGTTTGTGAAGCGTTGTTTCGATGCGATGAATGGTATTTCCAGTGGATGCCTAGAGGATGCGAAGAAGATCAACGAAACCGCCTCCGTCCGCAACATTGGCACGACATTTGAAACACGCCCCGACTGGGTGACTCCTGAAACCATCGATGAGATGTTGAAGATGGGTGCCACACGTGTCGAGATTGGGGTTCAGACTCTCTCGGATGACATTCTCAGGTTGGTCAATCGTGGTCACGGTGTTTCAGCGACTGTGGAGGCCACGAGGTTGCTTCGTGACAGTGGTCTGAAAGTCTGTTACCACATCATGCCGGGGCTTCCAGGATCCTCTCTCCAGCAAGACCTCAGGGCATTCGAGCAGATGTTTTCAGACTCACGGTTCCGACCTGACATGTTGAAAATATATCCCACACTTGTGGTGAAAAACACGCGGCTCTACGAATGGTGGAAGAATGGGGAGTATACACCCTATACGAATGACGAGATTGTGTCATTGGTGGCAGAGGCTGTGAGCAAGATGCCGGAATATGTTCGCATCCAGAGGATGCAACGTGATATTCCCCTCCACCAGATTGAGGCCGGCCTTACTAGGGGTAACCTCAGAGAACTTGTCCATGCGGAGTTGCGTTCAAGAGGCCTTCGGAATCCCACAATTCGGTTTCGTGAGGTCGGGCATTTCGAGATGCGATCTGGGCGCCGTGCCGACCCAGAAACCATCACTCTCATACGGCGGGACTACCGTGCATCTGGAGGCATCGAGGTGTTCCTGTCGCTTGAGGATCCAATCGACGATGTTCTCTTCGGGTTTCTGCGTCTTCGTCTTCCCAGTGAACATGCGCATCGTCCGGAGGTAACATCTGAGCCGTGCATGATAATTCGTGAGCTGAGAGTGTATGGTCCAGTTGTCAACATTGGTGAGCATGATCCAAAAGCATGGCAGCACCTTGGTCTTGGGGAGCGTCTTCTCCGAGCCGCGGAACAGATTGCGGGGGAGGAGTTCGGCATCAAGAGATTGTTGGTGCTAAGCGGCATCGGTGTCAAGGAGTACTATCGCTCCTTGGGATATAGGGACATGGGTCCATTTCTTGTTAAGTCGCTGTAACAGTGATAATCAATATGAGAATAGAGTAATGGAGTGGCGCCGAGGAGGAGATTTGAACTCCTGCGTGCAGAGCACACTGGTTTTCAAGACCAGCGCCGTAGTCCAGGCTTGGCTACCTCGGCCCTTGTAATCACTCGGCAGAACGAGTGACACAGTTTCACCCCTTGAGAACCGCTTTTAAGCTTCATGGAGCGAATACACCGAACGGGATGTGCGGTGAAGAAGGACGACAGCCGTGGTTTTCGGTATCATGAACATACGGCAGACATCACAATTGAGTGCTGGGCTGCCACCCTTGAGGAGGCATTCGAGGAGGCCGCGTTGGCGGCATTTGAGGTGATTGTCGATACTACAACGGTCGAACCTCGCGACCGTATGACGGTGGCAGTTGAAGGAATTGACTTGGAGGAACTACTGGTCGAGTGGATTGGACAGCTTATTGCAATGATAGACCTCAATAACCAGTTCTACTCCAAGTTCAAGGTCCGGTCGATAGTGGAGGGCGAGCCGTGGCGCCTCGAGGCAGAGGTCTGGGGTGAAACCATTGACTATCAGAAGCATGACATTCACACTGAGGTGAAGGCCATGACTTACGCCGACTTGAAGATTGAACGCTCACCCGAGAGGACTACTCTCTGGTTCACTCTTGACCTCTAGGAGAGAGGATATTGACGCTCGAGGTCGCCATCCCAGACACCTCTCTGACAAATGTTCCTGGGCTCCGCGAGAAGACCATGAAAGCGGGGCTGATCGCTCGTGCCCTCGCCATATTTCGTGTGGATCGCGTCATCGTGTACAAGACTGGTCGCCTCACGTCCGGGCAGAGGCGAGATGCTGAACTACTGCTAAGAATCCTCCAGTACATGGACACCCCACAGTACCTGCGTCGTCGCGTCTTTTCGAGATCACCTCTCATGCGATTCGTTGGGCTGTTGCCTCCTCTCCGCACTCGCAGTCATCCTCTCAAGATCTCTGTGGCCGAGCTAAGGCCCGGTGATGTGCGTTGGGGCCTGCAGATTCGTCCGGGAAAGGTGGACATCGGACTTAACGAACTGATTGACCATAGAGGCGAGATTGATTCACATGCTCCCGTGCTCTTCCGCGTCGTATCCGTTAAGCCAACGGTAAGACTTGAGCCGGTTGGGCGCTTGGATGTGGAACGGTACTTTGGTTACGAAACCACACATGTCGATGACTTGGCTGCATTGCTCAGAGAGTCCAGTGCGAAGGCTCGTATAGCTTTCTCTCGATACGGCCAACCGTTCCGCGCTGTTGAGTCTGAGATCATGTCAACAGTCACATCATCAAGACATGTGGTGGCTCTGTTTGGGGGGCCTCGCCATGGCCTCTCGGATATCATGGCGCCAGGTTGCTTAGACATCAAGGATGAGATTGATCTCTGGGTCAATACGATTCCCAATCAAGGCACCGAAACTGTTCGACTTGAAGAGGCATTGCTGATTAGTCTAGGTCTGCTCAACAATCTGGTCGGATCTATGATTACGCGTACCGGCTTCTATTGACCGTCGGCTCCTTTGGTAAGAAGGCAACTTTAAAAAGCAGACCTCTGGCTTGTCGCCAACAGTAGTACGAATAGCCCAGTCCATAGGCCATTCGATACGGGTACCAGAGTGGTGTTACAGATGGCACACAGAAAGAAACACGCACCAAAGCGCGGCAGCTTGGCATACTTGCCAAGAGGTCGGGCATCCAAGTTCGTACCCCGTATCAAGAATTGGCCTGAGTATGACGGCTCGGCTGCAAAACTACTTGGCTTTATCGGCTACAAGGCCGGCATGACACACGCGGTGGTGACGGTTGACAATCCCAACAGCCCCTTCAAGGGCCAAGAAACTGTGATTCCTGTGACCGTAATCGACACACCACCGGTGCGTCCATTCTCTATCAGGGGCTACGAGGCCACACCCTACGGTCTCAGGCTCGTCACTGAGGTTCTTGCTGAATCTTTGTCCGATGACCTTCGCAGGACGATGCCTCTGCCCAAGGAGTACGATTATGAGGCCAAGATGTCAGAGTTCGAGGAGAAGCTCGACTCACTTGCAGAGATTCGCATGCTTGTTCATACTCAGCCAAGACTTGCCGGGGTGCCAAAGAAGAAGCCGGACGTGACTGAGTACAAGATTGGCGCGCCCAGTGTCACTGAGGCGTTTGAGTATGCAAGAGGCATCCTCGGAACCGATCTCCGAGTCGCTGACATCTTGGAAGAGGGAATGCTGGTTGATGCCGTTGCTGTGACGAAGGGCCACGGTTTTCAGGGCCCTGTCCGCAGATGGGGTGTCAGGATTCTCCAACACAAGTCACGAAAGACGAAGCGTGGCGTGGGTTGCATTGGCCCATGGAGTCCAACCAATATCCGGTACACCGTGCCACGCCCCGGACAGACAGGTTTTCACACACGTGTGAGTTACAACCACGCTGTCGTGAAGATGGGGGAGCGCGGTGAGGAGATTACACCTGCGGGCGGCTTTGTGCACTATGGCATAATCCGCGGTGACTATGTGATGGTCAAAGGCTCGATTCCGGGTCCAATCAAGCGCCCCATCCGCCTGAGGCATGCGATTCGCCCGAAGAAGGGCCACACGGTCCAGCCGATGCAGGTGAGTTACATCAGCACCTCATCGAAGCAGTAGTGGGAGGATGAAGGTCAATGGTCAAGACGAAGACATATTCGCTGAAGGGGAAGGCCGGGGCGGCAATCGACCTGCCCACGCATTTTGACACACCCTATCGCCCAGACCTCATCAAGAGGGCAGTACTGGCTCTCCAGTCCCGTAGGTATCAACCACATGGCGTCGATGAGATGGCTGGTAAGCGTACGACTGCTGAGAGCTGGCAGACCGGCCATGGCAGATCCCGAGTGCCCCGTGTAAAGGGCGGTGGGACCTCGGCAGCCAACAGGGGCGCCTTTGCTCCCGGCACAGTCGGTGGAAGGGTTGCCCACCCACCTGAGGCACGAAAGGTTCTGATAGAGCGGATTAACAAGAAGGAACGAAGACTGGCAATTCGCTCAGCCATTGCTGCAACTGCGAACAGAGAGCGGGTGGCTCGACGCGGTCACAAGGTTGACTCAGTTCCAAGCATTCCTCTCGTTGTGGATGACAAGCTGGAAACCCTGAGTTCTACAAGGGAAGTGCGCGAGTTCATCAACGCACTAGGCTTGGGCGATGACTTGGAACGTGCTATTCGGGGCAGAGGGATTCGTGCCGGAAAGGGCAAGATGCGTGGCCGAAAGATGAAGACCCCCAAGTCATTCCTGATTGTCGTAGGGGAGGACCGCGGCATCAGTATGGGTGCACGAAACCTGCCCGGCGTAGATGTGGTAGAGGTTCACGGCCTGAACGCGGAGCTACTGGCACCGGGGACGCATCCGGGGCGGCTCGTTGTGTGGACCAAGTCTGCCATCGAGCGGCTGGAGAAGGAGCGCCTGTTCTTGTGAGGTGAAATGTGATGAGAGATCCGAATCTAATCGTTCTTGGACCTGTTGTCACTGAGGCCAGCCTCGACGCGGTGGACAACGAGAACAAGCTCACATTCTTCGTCGCCCGTGATGCGAACAAGAACACTATCAAGTGGGCCGTGGAAACGCTCTACGATGTGGTGGTGGAGAAAGTCAATACTCTCATCCTTCCAGATGGGAGAAAGAAGGCGTTTGTGCGACTGGCACCGGAATACAGTGCCGCTGATGTCGCGACCCAGCTGGGCATATTCTAAGGAGGTGCAGGAATGGGCAGAAGAATTCTAGTTCAGAGAAAGGGGCGCGGAACCACCCAGTGGCGCAACCGCAGCCATTTGCGAATCGCCCCCGTCAGGCACCCCAAGTGGGCACCCGACAAGACCTATGTCGGCAAGGTGGTCGCCCTGTATCATGAGCCCGGTCGAGGTGCGCCTCTGGCTGAGATTAAGTACGAGGGCGAGAAGAAACTGCACTATATGGTCGCTCCCGAGGGCATTCAGGTGGGTCAGACAGTTGAGTGCGGTCCCGACGCTGCGCTCGCCAACGGCAACACCCTCATGTTGGAACACATTCCCGAGGGTACCCCGATTTTCAATATTGAGGGTTCTCCTGGCGATGGCGGGAAGTTTGTTCGGGCCTCAGGTCTGGCGGCGACAATAGTTTCGATTGACAAGTCAAAGGCTATTGTGAGGCTACCCAGCGGTCGTCAGAAGGCCTTCAGCCCGCGCTGCAGGGCTACAATCGGAATTGTGGCCGGAGGAGGTCGACCCGAGAAGCCGTTCTTGAAGGCAGGTGCGGTCTGGCATCATACCCGCCCGAAGGCCCGAAAATGGCCTGTGGTCCGTGGTACTGCTATGAACGCATGTTCTCACCCGCACGGCGGTGGTTCTCATCAGTCGCCTGGCCGACCCACGACAGTGAGCCGCCATGCGCCACCTGGCCGCAAGGTCGGAAACATTGCAGCCCGCCGAACTGGCAGAAAGACCAGGTAGGCAAAGTAATCAAGAAGAGAACTTTCGTTCTCTTCCTCCTCTCTCTTTTCCCTGCTCTAGTTACGCCACATCCCTCAACACATCTGTCTGGAATCACAGCACGGTGGTATTACACACGTCCAAATGGTGCATCGGATAAGTTCTGTTCGAGGACTTCCAATGCGTCTGATTGCTGTACATCTGCCTGAGAAGATAGTGGACGACATCGAGCGTCTCGTGCGTGAAGGGCACTACCCGAACCGCTCGGAAACGATTAGGATTGCCATTCGCGATCTTCTCAAGAGGGAGCTCTGGGAGCGCAGCGGACTTGAAACGGTGAAGATTGGTGAGGGCAAAGCACCATGAGGTCTTTCATAGAGTCAGCCAGAGAACACAGCAGACTTGAACGTTCATCGACGACAACACGAGATGTTGGGCAGGCAAGGATAGTTGTCGTGGGCTGCGGTGGCGGCGGAAACAACACGATTCGCAGGCTCATGACTATAGGCGTTCAAGGTGCGGAGTGTATCGCAATCAATACTGATCGTCAGCATCTTGCTGTCACACCTGCCCACAGAAAACTCCTGATTGGTGAGCGGATAACACGAGGTCTTGGTGCTGGTGGGTACCCGCATGTTGGTCAAGCCGCTGCTGAGGAGTCCGCCCAGCAGATTGCAGAGATGATCAGAGATGCTGACCTTGTGTTCATTGCATGTGGAATGGGTGGTGGCACTGGCACGGGAAGCGCGCCAATCGTCGCCGAGATTGCCAAGAAGAATGATGCCATAGTCGTGGGCGTAGTGACAATGCCCTTCAATCTTGAACGTACACGCATTGACAAGGCGAAGGCTGGTCTTGCGAAACTGCAGGAGTATGCTGACACGGTCGTGGTAATTGACAATCAGAAGCTAATGGAACTTGTCCCAGACCTTCCACTCGAGGAGGCCTTCGGAATCGCTGATGAGGTACTCGCGGGAATGGTCAAGGGCATCACCGAAACAATCACCCTCCCTAGCCTGATCAATCTCGATTATGCTGATGTACGATCAATCATTTGTAACGGTGGTGTCGCTCTTGTAGGCGTGGGTGAGGCCTCGGGCGAGAACCGTGCAGAAGAGGCAATAAGAAATGCTCTTGAGAGCCCTCTGCTTGAGGTGGAATGGGCAGGAGCCACTGGCGCACTAATCCATATCACAGGCGGCCCCGACATGTCCCTTGCGGAGGCGAATCGCGTCGGTGAGCTTGTTTCCGAGAAGATGAGTTCCGACGCTCAAGTGATATGGGGGGCACGGGTGGACCCGCGGCTGAGTGGCGTTCTTCGTGTAATGCTGATTCTGACCGGGGTGAAGAGCCCTCAGCTCTTGCCGCGATCGAAGGATGACAAGAAGGCATCTGTTACCCCTGGTCGTAGGAGATTGAGTGAGCTTGGCCTATTGACCGGTACAAGTAGTTCCGCGGGCGCGCTCGACCCGCGGAAGATTCGTGCAGATCTGCGGAGCATTGGAAAGTTTCCAATGAGTTCTCGCCGTTCGTGGGAGGACAGGCTTCTTCCGATACCACGTGCCCCTCGTCCCTCGACATCAGGAGCTAGAGAGGATTCTCCGAAGCGTAGCTTGGACGAGCTAGGCATCCGGCGTCTGATAGAGTGAACGCTTAGCTAGAAGGTGTGCGTACTCGTCAGCCATTGTGCAGTTGGGTTGTCGCAGCAACACGCCTACTATCGACTGTCCTTCTAGAACTCAGGTGTGCTCAATCACTCGTATCCATGTCACTCGAGTCCGTGCTGCTCCATCCATTCTCTCGCGATGGCAGCGACACGCTCGTATAGAGGTCCCGAGCCATCTACACCCTCTGGGGTCACGCGAATCTTATTCATGACAACTATTACTCCCGTATCGGGGAAGTATCTGACCCCACCCGGCGGGAAGACCTTCTCAAGCTCTTTTGCAAGGCCCTCCAGACTGATCTCCTTCTCGGTCACCGAGAATGAAACGATGCTGCTGCCGTAGATGAAGATACGAGGAATCCGGGTATCATCGTCGGTGGTCACATCTGCAAGGACCACAGTCAGGGTGTTCTGATCTACACCCTTCAACGTACCAGTATAGCTCTTTCCCGTGTTGGTCACGACACTAACGGTGGCACCAATCACGGATGCAATCTCTCTATTGAACGCTCTTGTTGCTGCGACTTCCGACATCCATATTCACCACTAAGATAACTGTGACTGCGGCACGCCCGCCGTTGGCAGTCTTAAAAGGATAGCCATGCAGCTTGTGCGTGCTGTCCTCATTCTGATGAATTGAACTTGCACTTTAAGATGTTGCCGCCTGAGAACAGTTAATAACACACTCCATACTGCGTGCAGGCCGACACAGTGAGGTGTGCCCTTGATAGACACCGACGTTCACTTCTCCAGACATTATCTACGTGAGGAGGCCCTTCCCACTCCGTTTTGTCCCGGTTGCGGCAATGGCATTATCACTAATGCATTCCTAAAGGCAGTTCGCGATCTTGGTCACAAGGATCTCAGCGGCTTCGCGTTTGTTTCAGGCATTGGCTGTGGCGCGTGGATTCCCTCCCCTCATTTCAAGGCTGACACACTTCACACAACTCATGGCCGGGCAATCGCGTTTGCCACGGGCCTGAAGCTCGCGCGACCCGAGCTTGAAGTCGTTGTGATAAGTGGTGATGGCGACCTTGCAGCGATTGGCGGGAACCATCTGATTCATGCGGCCCGCAGGAATGTGGACATGACGGTAATCTGTTCTACAAACTTCATCTACGGGATGACTGGCGGGCAGGTGGCTCCCACGACCTTCACCGGTGATAGAACCACCACATCACCGTACGGCAATCCCGAGAGGCCGTTCGATCTCGCAAGACTTGTGGCTGCCGCGGGTGCTAACTATGTTGCACGCTGGACCACGGCACATCCTATCCAAGCATCACGAGCAATCAAGAAGGCACTTCAACGCAAGGGCTTCTCATTCGTGGAGATACTGAGCCAGTGCCCCACTGCCTACGGTCGGCGGACTGGTGCCGGATCTGCACCTGAGATGCTGAAATGGTTCAAGAAACTGCCCGTGCGCAAGAGAGGTGCCACAGTCGAACAGGCGGTCCCGACAAAACTTGGCCAAGATCTGGGGGAGTTTGCTGACCGTGAGGACCCAAGCCTGTTGGAGGCACTGGGTCGGCTCCCGAGATGAGGTGACATCGATGCGAACAGAGGTTAGAATCGCAGGAACAGGAGGGATGGGTGTCGTGCTTGCAGGCGTGGTACTAGGTCACGCTGCAGTGGTGTATGGCGGCATGGATGCAGTGCAAACGCAGAGTTATGGCTCGGAGGCACGTGGCACAGCAGCCAAGAGCGAGGTGATAATCAGCGATGAAACCATCCGCTACCCGAAGGTCATCAAGGCTGACTATAGTATCTTCATGTCACAGAAGGCGCTCGACATGTACCTCTCCGGTGCGAAGGACGGCAGCGTGATAATCATAGACCCAGACCTCGTCCAGAGCGATGTTCCAGGTAACTTCGAAGTTATTTCTGTCCCCGCCATGCGTACCGCCGATGAACTAGGTGCACGAATGACTTCCAACATGATCATGCTTGGTGCACTTGCTAAGAAGTCTGGAATAATCACACTGGATGCACTTGAAGCCGCGCTGCGTGACCTTGTTCCTGAGAAGACCATTGAGATGAATACTCGGGGTCTGCACGCAGGTGCAAGGTTGGTCTAGCCTCCGTGCACGAGTGGGAGTATTTCTACCGTATCACCATCTCGGACGGTAGCATCAAGTCCTCCCAGAAGTGCACTATCAATACCATTCACAAGTACTAAGGCCTCACGTTCGATGTCCCCGGGATTCGACCAGTGCTCTCTCACCTGCTGATGCGACTCAATGGCTCGCAAGAGGACCCCTCCCAGCCTCATTTCGCCCTCTGCATCCACCTCGATGATTGGTTGTTCCATACTAATGGCGAGTGGCCCTCTGAACTTGACTCTCACAGTCATCCTTGAACCTCCTGGATGCTCTCTTCATGTATCTTCGAGATTATTAGCTGCACGACTCCAGCGAGTGTTTCAATACTTCCACGTTGAGTGCTCCTGCTTTATGGCCCGCTTGAGATGTGATGTTTACCAGTGTGATCTCCGCCGGACTGAACAACAATGGGTCCACCTTGTAGAAGTCGAATCCTTTCAACTTGAACAGGTCATAGAAGGGCAATCCGTACTGTTCTGATGCGGATGCCGGACACTTCTTCACGAGCTCTGCCAAATTGTCGGTTTCGTCGGGCAGAACTGAGAGCACAACCCTTCCTCCGTACAGAATGCAGTCGTTCGTCACACCCATTGCCCGCATGTCATTCTTCGCCACCGGTGCCACCGGTGCCACTCCCTGCCCACTTCGTATCTTGGACGGTGAGAATCCCAAGACGTGAAGCTTGTGGACTGCTACCTCAACGATTCGCGATGCGATTTGAACTGACCCTGCGATACTTGCAGTAGGGACAACAACACAATAGAGGTCTGAAGCTGAGATTCCGCACTTCTCTGCTATTGTCCCTGTGACGGCTTCAGATGGTATCATTGACGTTTCCAAGACAATCACCCCCCTCTCGTACGTGTCCTCGTAATCAAGCTCTTCAAACAACCTGCTCTCCACGCGGGCCAGTGCTCTTGCGGGGCCCGAAGCCATTGCAGAGAAGTCGTCGACCTTGAGTGACCAGCCTGCATATTGCGATCCAAGCGTCGCGATTGCCGGATTACGGGTGCTCACGACCACTGCTGGCAATGTTAGATCCTCGACATGCATCTCTGTCAGTCTGACCACGCCAAGTCCGCCAAGACAGACCTCCCCAACCAACCGACCCAGCTCCATTGATCCCTCGCACTCTACGCCAGCGTCAATGATGGTTGTTCCGTTGGCAAGCTCTCTAACGACACAGCCCAGACGCTCGCTCCTGTCGATGATGTCCTCCACGATTCCCATGGCCTGCCTGTTGACGCTGATGCTGTCCATCATCAGTCCTCCATTGTGACAAGGTGCTCATTGTCTTCGGCCCATGCGTATATCTCAGCGTAAGGATGATCCTCTGCAAAGTCGCCTTGTAGCTTTATCCACTTGGCGGAAGGATTCGGCAGCTCGAGGAAGTCTGGCCTGCGCGACGTGAGGTAGCGGAGATAGTATCCCACGAACTCCCGCTCAGCAGTCCCGCTGTATCTGAACGTTGGCAGTACAGAGCCCAGCCGGCCCAGTACTATCATCATTCCCCTCACAGCCTCAACTCCAGCACGAGGCCCCATCTCTCCACAGACAATGATGGTCCCACCTTGCATTCTCGCTGCCGCAAGTTCGCCCACGTCACCTCGGACGGCTATGAAGCCCTTGCGCATGTGAGATGCCATCTCCCGACCAGCATCCCCTGCCACGTATACGCGCCCGCCTTTCATTCCTTCTATACTTCCTCTCAGGCCTGCACAAAGGTAGTCGCCAGCATTGCCCTCAATCTGGATGTTTCCACCTCTCATCTCAGCGGCCGCCCACGAACCGACAGACCCCATCACACGGATTCTTCCACCCCTCATCTCTGCCCCAAGATACATACCTACATCACCATGGATAACTATTCTCCCTCCCGTCATCCCTCGGCCAATCATCTTCACGTTTCTCAAGTCGCCTTCAATCTCTATGGCGGTGTCTGTGAGATGAGCCCCTGCCCTTCCTCTCACCTCGAAGAACTCGGAGAGAGGGTATGTCCTGTTACCCTGATACACTGGGAGCTGCTCTATCTCGGTGATGGTTCTGCCTGCAAAGGCATCAGGTCTGATCACCTCTGCCTCAATGGGGATGTCAGGTTTCTCCATCAACATGAGGCGGACGGTCATGTTATGCTCCTCTTGCCACCACGAGGCACCCCATTGTCTGATAAAGCCTCTGACCTCTGATGACAACGATGAAAAGGTGGAGCCTCCACACTCTGTTCGGAGGAATCCACATGCGAATCAACGACGTGCCCATCGACGACACATTCGCAGAGGCCTTCTCTATGCACATGAACCGGACAATCATCACGGCCTGTGACGAGGAGTGGGCACGCGTCACGGCTCAAGAGGCCACGGGATTCGGCACATCGATAATCATGTCGCCTGCTGAGGCTGGCATCGAGTCTGTCCTCACACCGGAAGAAACCCCGGACGGTCGTCCCGGTGCCAGGGTGATATTTGCAACCGCGAAGAAGAGTGCACTGGAAGAACAGCTACTCGCGCGGATAAGCCAGTGTGTCCTCACAAGCCCCACAGCCTGTGCATACGATGACACTCCCAATCCCAAGGAAACATACCCTGTCGGGAGGAAGATTGCCATGTTCGGCGATGGCTTCCAAGTCAAGAAGGGCCCCATCGGCGGACGAATACTCTGGCTTGTCCCGCGCATGAGCGGTACATTCGTCATCCAGGAGAACTTCGGGCGCACGAAGGGTGTCGCTGGCGGCAACATAATCTACTTCTGTCGCGACTCGGCCGTCGGCATGACCAGCGGGCGGGCCGCTGTGGCCGCTATTGAGCATGTGGAGGGTGCCTACACGCCGTTCCCAGGTGGCCTCGTTGGCTCAGGTTCCAAGCCCTCCTCACAGTATAAGGGGCTCTTGGCCTCCACCAATGAGCGCTACTGTCCCACAATTCGCACACTCGTTCCCGAAACCGAGGTGCCCCGCGACTGCAACTTCGTCATGGAGATTGTCATCAACGGCCTCTCTGAGGACGCTGTCCGCGTTGCCATGCGCACCGCCATCGAAACGGTCTGCCAGTATCCCGGTATCCTGCGCATCACCGCTGGTAACTTCGGCGGCACACTTGGCAAGTACAGAATTCCCCTCCACGAACTGTTCTAAGCACAACAGATCTTGCACAGTTCATGACTGTTGAGTGCAGGTTGGGCGATATTGGGCACGAGGTCTGTGTCCGCCCAACAACAGCACTGGGAATGTTGAGAGATGGCCAAGTGTGGTTGCTCAGGTTTCATCCATACAGCCCGAATCCGACTATCTATGATCCTATAATCTTCCAGCGAGAGAATGTCCAAGTTCTCAGCTGCTGTTCACGCCCGTCTGAGAATGAGATGGAGCCCCAGGCGGGATTTGAACCCGCGGCCTCCTCCTTACCAAGGAGGCGATCTGACCGGGCTAAGCTACTGGGGCATCGCTGGGGCCTCTCGTTCGAGCTGGAGATAAAGCTTTCTGACCGTACAGGTCATGGCCTTCGTATCGCCATTCGATTATGTGTCATCATCATTATCGTCCTGCAGGTCGGACCATCTCTCCGTCGAGGTTTCCCGCATGACGAGCGTATCAGAGGCTGTCGTACAGGCGATCTCCTTGAGGTTCTCGGTGAGGCGGAGGCGGGAGAGAGAGCGAAAGACAAGGTAGCCGCCCACAATGACAAGGACAACTACACCAACCGCAAGGCCAACCACGAACGGTAAGACCTCAGTCACATCGTAGTATCTGGATGTTGCAATGAGAATGGTAACTAGGGACATAGGTACCGTAAGCACGCCAATCCCGGTTCTGAGCTCTGCAAGGTAGGTACGCTTCTCAGCCTCAATCGTCCGTATGAGTGCAAGAGTGGTCCTGATGTCTGATGTCGACCTTGCCAGTTCCAGTTCAAACCTATGTCGTTCGGTCAAT
>QMYR01000001.1 GCA_003662765.1 Candidatus Thorarchaeota archaeon | reverse complement strand
CCATACGGCTTGAGATTCTCGAACATTCGCCGTACTCGCACTGGCCCATCCTTCACAATGTCAACGGAGACGTTCCGACAGTCCCTAGACTCGGACGCTGTCATATCGAGCACAGACTTGGCAATCTCCCCTGAAACTATCCCTGAATGAGGCTCCTCCACGAAGTTGGTGACCTGATTCGAACACCAGTGATACCGGCGAGCATCGCCGCTCTCCCCGTTCATTCCCTGCTGGACCACTGTCCAGTTCTCATCTGTATCAACAAAGAAGACATGCTGATAGAGCTGGTACCCGTCTTGGATGGCCGCGTTGTCCACCTTGGCAACGAGTCGGCTGACGTCTGCCAAGCGACCGCCGTCGAGCCCGTAGTCCTCCAGTGCTCTCAGTTGTTCAGGTGTCCTTGTTGAGGCGGTGCCCTTCCCACCAAGGCCTACCACACCGTGTGTTTCGAGGTTGAGTACTGAGGCCAACACACCACAGGTCACAGTCGTCGATCCGGAGCTGTCCCAATCAAAGCCTAGCACGTTGGAGAGTGCCTGGAAGTAGATGGGGTCAGCCAGCCGCTTCAAGAGCTCCGTTGTCCCATACTCATGAACTATGAACTCACAGAGAGCACTGGCCATTGGCATCATGCGTTTGACTAGCCAGTGTGGAGCTCTTCCCGGATGCAGTTTGAGGTCCGCAACGCCTGACCGCTTCATCGTCGTTTTCAACATTCCTCATGTGCTCGAATGATGATAAGCGCAACAGGTGACCGAAAGTACTCTCACAGGTTGCTATTCAGGCAACCCTTTTATTTCCTGAAATCGTGTAGTCATGAGGGTTCTTAGACTCTGAAGTGGTGTATCATGTCTTTCAGTGCAGAGTGGGACAAGGCCATCTCCTATGAGGACTTCTTGAAGGCAGCTCGCGAGAACGTGGAGCTCATGAAGGCGCGATTCAACGACCTGATGATCAACGAGGAAGAGGCTGAGCTGCTCAGGAGCATTCAGAACGATATCTACATACTCGTGATAGGAACAGACCGTTGCTATGACACTGCAGGCAATCTCCCCGTCTTGGCCCGGATGGCCTCAGTGTCCCCCAGAGTCCACCTGCGCATACTGGACAGCGACGCCAATGTGGAGTTCCACCAGCTATTCAAGGTCAACGGGAAGAGAAAGACCCCTGTCGTGCTGTTCCTGAACTCAAACCACGAAGAGCTATGCCGATGGGCAGAGCGTCCGAACGCGGCGTACAAGTTGATCAATGAGAAGACCAACCCATCGTTGGAGGGCCGACGTGACAAACTCAAACAATTGTATAGCGATCCCGAGATACTTCGCCAGAGTCTGGGCGAGTTCCTCACCCTGCTGCTTCGCGCAGATTTCATACTGGGACGGCACTAGGCATGGAGGACCTCGGTAGAGCGGACTGGCAGGACCCAAAACGCGTGGCATGCATGATTGAGTCTTACAGGCATCGCTACGGTGCTGCATTTTGGACAGCCCTGAGAGATATGATTGGTGCCAGTCCGAGGATGTGCGTTGTTGATCTTGGATGTGGTCCGGGCCTGTTTCTCGTGGACGCGGCTCGTCTTCTGGGGGCCAACACGCTGTACGGAATAGACGCCAGCCGGGAGATGCTTGGTCAGGCACAGGAGTTCCTTGAAACGCTGTCACCAGATGTCAGCTTCAGGCTCATCTGTCACGACCTCGATCAGGGTGACCCCCCACTTGGTACTGAGAACGCTGACCTAGTGTTCTCTGGCTTTCTGCTTCATGAACTGGAACGACCAGAGCGTGTTCTCTTGTTCGCCCGTTGTTTATTGAAACCCGGTGGTGTGTGTGCGGCAATGGACTATGTGTCGGGTGATGAGGCCGCCTTCGTTGATGCAATGACGCATTCTGGAATGGCTGAAGAGCAGGCTCGGAAGCGCTATCCCCACATGTGCAAGCGGAGTGTGGATGACATAATGCACCTCTTTGAGGAGGCTGGTCTGAGAAGAATCTCGGCCTGTCGTCTTGGCAACTATAGAGCTGTTGTGATAGGTGTAAAAGTCTTCAAATAGACTAGAATATGTCCGGTGGCCAGAATGAAGTCAAGCAGGCGGCGCTCGCCATGGGCATATGACGAAACGGAGATTCACTGTCCACGGTGCGGAAGCAACCGTGTCGTGCGTGTACTCGATCGATGGGCAATGTCCCGTGGCATTCAGGTCTTCAAGTGCGCGGCCTGTGGAAAGAAGTTCTACGACCGTGGTGTCGATGACTATAGACCAACCTATTAGGGGCGACCTAGGATAGCCTACTGACGGAGGAAACGGATTGGTTCGAGTGCGCCGCTATCTCAGATATCCCTTCTCAGCTCAGGCTCGTAAGGAGGCCAGCACTCTAGCTCGTGACGTGCGTGCATTGATTGAACTACTGAGTCGGCGCGAAAACGAGTACATTGTTGAGGCTGCGGAGCTCCGTGTGATTGCCGCTCTCGATCAGGAGCCAATTCAGGTGACAGACACTCGGGATCCGCGCGACTTTCTGGTCTACAACACAGCCCGGCTGATAGTCGAGAAGATTGGAAATACGCGACTGAAGGAGTACCAAGCGGAGGCGGAGTCGAAGGCGGTGAACCGGTACCTGTCTGAGGAAGAAACTCCCTTTGTCGTCAACTTGGCATCTGAATCCTTTGGGTGGAACATCCGGATGGTGACATCGGCAAGTGAGCGGAATCGACTGCCAGTCCCATTGCGCCTCTACGAGCTTCGAATGCGGTTCGAAGACTTCTTGGAGGTCTCACCGCGTTTCCATCAGAGTTCTTGGAAGCTCATCAACCGACCACTTGACCGAGGCTGGGTGCCCGTTCGGAGATCTGAACTTGACAGGTTGATATCTGGGAAGTTCAAGCAGTTGATTCTCCAATCTGCAATCGAGGTGCCAGGTCTGCTGCCTGCACGCCTGACGGAGGCCGTTCAGCGCATAGAGAGTGAACTGGGTGCGAAGATTCGTCGTGCCGCACCAATCGAGATAACCGAAACAACAACCAGCGCCTTCCCGCCATGCATTGCCCAGATGCACGCTGATGCAAAGGCCGGCAAGAACCTGCCCCACGAGGCACGTTTTGCCCTCGCTGCCTTTCTTCTGAACATTGGCATGGACACCAATGAGGTCATGCGTGTGTTCAGCGCCTCGCCAGACTTCGTTCACGACCTTGCACGTTATCAGGTGGAACACATAGCCGGTCAGAGGCGGGGCGCATCTACGCGTGAGGGATATACTGCCCCTGGGTGCCGAAAGCTCCAGGGAAATGGTCTCTGTCCTGTCTACCTTGGCATGGCGTATGATCCCCTGTGCGAGTACGTTCTTCATCCATTGCAGTTCTACGAAACCCGTGCATGGGAGATCTCCAAAGGCATCACGAATCGGTCGTGGTATGCGCGGAAACGCCAGAAGAAACAGAGCTTCTAGGTCATCTACGACAGTAGGTGCTGCGGGTATAGTAGTAGAGATACTCCTGAGCATACCCTGCATAGGGCCCAAAGTACTCCCGGGCGGCTTGCGACTTGTTGGCGTAAGACTTTGCACTATGAGTGAAGATTCCATACTGTTTCTGGATGACACGCTCTATCCAGACATCGATTGGGAATGCCTCAAGGAACCCCAATGAAAACAGACAGACGCAGTCGGCGACCTTGTCACCGACACCATGCAGCTGCTTCAGTGTTGAATGAGCGGTGTCGTATGGCATAGAACGCAGTTGAGCCTCCGATACTTCTTCGTTGACAATTGCCCGGGAAGTACGCACGATGAACTCGGCTCTCCAGTCCAAACCAATCCCTCTCAATTCTCCGACGGGTACCTGTGCCAAACGTTCAGGGTCCGGCATGCCATAGAAAATTCTGCCATCGAACTCGTACATCGGACCATACCTCTCTCTGATCCTCTGAACCACGCGTCTGATTGATGGGATGTTGTTCCGTATGGAACAGATGAATGAGATCAGACAGGGAAAGAATGGGTCTGAAATGATTCGCAAGCCAGGGGCGAATGCTATGCTCTGATGCATCAGCTCGTCTTTGTCAATTTGCCCGTGAATCTCGGCGAGGGGGTCATCAAGCCTGAACAAGCGCGTGAGCGAAACATCCCTCTCCGATGTGGCATAGCGTAGAATGTCCTCATCCTGCTCCACATACACAACTTGGCCCACATCTGTCGTGACATACCCGCCATCAAGCTTTGTCCAGCAGAAGGTCTGACCACACTCTAGCGTGTCCCTGAGGCTGAACTCTGCGACCCGTAGTTCCTTCATGGTCTTCCCTATCGTTGAGAATTGAGGTCAAAGGTCTTGCGCCTCATCGGCTGGAGTACGGCTAGCTTCCACCAGTCTTGATGTATTTCCTGTGCTTGAGGAATGCGAACACGGCCAGAAGAAGGATGGCAGCCAACACAGATACTGGTGCCACGGCCGTTACCCAATGGTCTGTTGGATCCCAGTCCCAAGCATCGGGCAGGAGGTCGCCATCGGTGTCGGGACTGGTGGGTGACATACAGTGGTACACCTCATAGGCGTCAGTCCACCCGTCCCCATCAGTGTCGCGAAGTGTGGGGTCGATGTGGTTCAGGACCTCGAACATGTCACTGAGAGAGTCTCCATCAGTGTCACGCGACAATGGGTTGAGACCCATAGTTATCTCGTAGGCGTCCTGCAGTCCATCTCCGTCAGTGTCCACGTTCAAGGGATCCGTGTGGTAAACGTAAACCTCGTCGTAATCGTTGATGCCATCTCCATCTGTATCGGGGTCGACTGGAGATATCCCAAGCGCGGCCTCCTCTCCGTCGGTGATGTTGTCATGGTCTGTATCATTCAGAAGCAGGTCCGACCCCCAAATATACTCATCATAGTCTAGTGCGCCATCGTTGTCCGAGTCCCCCTCGCGCGGATCGCTTCCGATGCTGATCTCGAAGTCGTCACTCAAACCATCTCTGTCCGAGTCCAAGAGGTAGGGGTTGAGCCCGTGGGACACTTCGTACTCGTCAGAGAGAGAGTCACCGTCGCAGTCGTTGGAGTGCACAACCTGAAGACTCACAGTGGTGTTGTTTCCCTCTGCAAGTTCAACCACAACTCGATACATTCCCGGCTCAGTTGCAAGATACTTCAGAGTGATGTGTCCGTCACTCTCCACACGTTGGTAGACAGTTTCCCCGGTGGTCTCTCTGATGATATTTGCTCTAATCGTACTCTGATTGAGCCACGTAATTGATGCGTTGACGTACTGTCTAATGTTAGTGACGATATCACACGAAACCTCGGTGGTTGGCGTGACAGTCCCCTGCGAGGAATATAGGAGAGCCTTTCCCGCCCCGAAGAGCCCTACCAGATATGCCATTGCGCTGACGGACGCAACCGCCTCGGCGGCCTTCTCGTAGCTGTAATAGTAGTAATCATACGTGTCATCGCTTGTCCCGCTCGCACTATCATGATAGTACCCCTGTGAAACGTATACGGCGGGAATGCCGCGAAGCCACATCTCGTAAGCGAACGAACGTGTTGAACTGCCCTTGTCAACCAGAGTCCGGAGGAGGCCGTTGCCATAGTCTCGAGAAAACAGGATCATTAGATCCGAGATCCAGCTGTCCCTCTGGTACAACGATGAGTCGAGCAACGACCGCAATGCAATGTTCAATCCGAAGGGATACTGCGACCGATGGAACAGAAGCCTATCATACGCAATTGCGGTGATGATCTCGATATCGTTCTCTGTCAGCCAATCTACAAAAGACGACGCACCGAGGTCATGATCGGGATCCACTCGGCCGGCGCTTGTGAGCACATAGTACACATCACAGTAGAGGCTCAGGTTCTGCAACACTCGTGCGGTTTCCAAGACCGCCGCAACACTCACTGCAACGTCGTTCGCACCTGCGATTTGAAGGCTGTCTATCACGCCTGTGATGATGATGGCTTGTCTGGGCACTGCTCCGATTCCCTGCTTGATGGCGTACAGAGCATGATACTTGGTCGCATTTCTAAACCAAAGTTCTCCACCCGTGAGTGCCATGAGGCTCTCGTTCGCCCAATTCCATGCTTGCACAAGACTGTCAGATGGCGTGTCCGTGTCTATGTCCCATGTTCGAGCCGGATACCCTGTCGATAGGTCGCGCGTCAGATTCTCAATACGCACATGGGAAACCGAGTTCGCGATGCTCTCCATCAACTGAGTGACATTGATACTGTCCATGGCTGCGGTGTGTTCTGTTCCATGTGTTGGGTGGGATGGTACCAGTACGTGGGCCGTATCAGGTTGTACGGCGAGAGTCGGGGCAAGAGTCACGACAAACACCAAGACAAGAATGAGCGACCTCCGCAGCATGGGCATGAGCGAACGGCGACTGGTCTTTGGGTTAAATACATTCGTAAGCAAGCAGCCGCCTCCTCACTCCTCAGCCATGTCATACTCTCTCTTCTTTCGCCGCAGCCAGAGTCCCAGTATAACCATAGCGACCAGTGTCCCCATCCAAGGTGCATCATATATCCAGTGGACAGCGGGTGCCCAGTCGACAGAGTCCGGAATCCAGTCCCCATCAGTATCGTTGCTAAACGGCAAATACCCGTGTTCGACCTCGTAGTAGTCCTCCAGCCCGTCCCCATCCGTGTCCACTCTTGTGGGGTCGAGCCCGTTCATTACTTCAAACAAATCATTGAGACCGTCATCATCTGTATCGGGATCGAGCCCGTCCGTGTTATACTTAACCTCCAGCGAGTCGATGAGGCCATCACCGTCTGTGTCCTCGTTCGTGGGGTCGAGATTCATACTTAGTTCGATGTTGTCATCCAACCCGTCCCCGTCAGTGTCCTTGGTCGTTGGGTCTAGTCCGTGGGACAGTTCGTAACCATCGAACAACGTATCGCCGTCCGTATCGACTACCAAGGGGTTACAGCCAGCATCCACCTCAGCTCCGTCCCGTGCACCATCGCCATCAGTATCAACATTCCTTGGGTCGCTTCCGTATGCATACTCCAGACCGTCATTAAGACCGTCGTTATCGGTGTCTGGCGAGATGGCATCAGAATGAAACCTGTACTCCGTCAGGTCGTCAAGTGAGTCCATGTCAAAGTCCTGGTAGTGGATTATTGTGTAATCAATGACCGCGGTTTCGTTGCCATGGTTTATCACGACGAGATGGTATCTGCCGCGTTTCTCGACTGAGGCTGTTATGTTCAGGCTATTCTCACTGGTGACACTCGTCTGTATGACTTCAAGATCAGGCGAGACTATCTGCGCCTCTACAATCGTGTTCCCTGTCCACTTCATCGAAACCGTTACAGTCGAGGTTCCTGTCAGAGGTAGCGTTCGATTCCGGGTATAGTGTTTCGACAGGGATATCCCGCCAGAGAGCGTGATTGCGTATCCCTTGCCCTCGTTGCCCAAGTACCAAGCCAGACACGAGGCTGCCCCCACAGCCTCTACAGCTTGATAGTAATCGTATCCGCTGTGATCCCAATCATCATCGGTGAAATGGGGTGTCGTCGTGGCCGACTGTTCGATCACGAGGCTCGGAATGCCTCTTCTATATCCCTCGAAAGCACCAGTCCTTGTCCAGTGGGCCTCTTCTGCATCTCTTGCAACCATGATTCTTCTTCCGAAGTAGGTCGCTGCTCTGACGGCAATGTCACTTGCGAAGTCTACTGACAGATAGTCCTCTTCGCTGTAGTCTGACACGATTGCAACCCGCTCATTGTCGGGTGTTGAGCTTGTGGAATACAGGAGGCGCGAGAACCAGATTATTGCGGCTGGGATTCTTCCCTCCTCTTGTAGACGGTCGAGTACTGCTCGTAGGCCTACGTTCCCCGTATCACCTGAACCGTACCCTCCTGTTATTGTATTTGACAGAACAAACATCACATCATTTGTCAGTGGGCGGCTGGACAACATCCTCGCAGTTTCTATGACGGCTGCCACTGAGGCGCCGTACTCGTTCGCCCCTGGACCGTACCTTGATGCAACTATTCCCCCTATGATTATCGGCGCACTGTTGTTCGTCACTCCGTCCAGTACCGCAACGAGGGTTTCTTGGTCGGTCCACCTCGTGAAGCTGACCTTGCTTCCGGTCGCCTGCCTCATCTGAAGGTCAACATATTCCCAAGCATCTCTAAGCGTGTCAGAGGGTTCCTTGTCAAGAGGGTACCAGACGCGCTGGCTGTAGTCTTGTGCCAGCTTCTTGACAATGCCCTGAATCCGGGTGAGGCTGACCTCGTCGTACATGGCATCCCAGGCGGCGTTCGCGTCTGTTGTTGTGCTTATGACGTTCTGTGAGTCTGGAGCTGCTCTCGGCGTAGGGCTGTATTGCAGATGTCCAGCCATTATGGGCAGTCCGGTGAGAAGTCCGACTGCATAGAGAGCAATTAGAAGCAGAGCGTCTCCAGACCGAGTCATGGGTCGGGCTGCGAAGCGAGTGCTTGATTAAGGTTTTGAAGAGCGCCAGCATCAGGAGTGTGCCGTAAGCAAAGCTGCGTGCTGCTCTACCAAGTCCGCTATCTTATCGATATCTTCCCTACGGATACGCGGCAGCCTAGAGGCCCCCATGCTCATGGCCGACTTCTCTGGCATCACAATCGCCAAGATGTGCGTGATGTCACTCATCTCTTTTGTCGGATCTGCCAAGCGAGTGCACCAGACCCGTGGAATTGGCTCATGCTTCATACCCTCAACTATGACAAAGTCTGCGTCACACCCTTCTAGTATCTCTCTCACATCCCACCTTCTTCGATACCTAATTGTGGTTGTTGACGGCCCGAGCAGTGTGGTCTGTACGGCCCCTGCCTTCCAGTGGTGCCAAGTGTCGGTACCGTTAGGCGGCGGTACATCTTGATTGGTACTCTTAATCGTGGCCACGGTATATCCTCTGTCTGTTAGCTCTCGAACTAGGCCTCTTACCACAGTCGTCTTGCCAGAGTTCGAATAGCCAGATACTGCGAATACGCGGGGAGTCATGGGGCAATCCTTCAATGATGTGTCTTAGCCACGGGACGCCGCAGCGGACACGTGCACCGTCCCTCATGATGTTGCTCCAGTAGGAACCTTAAAAATCAGTCTTAGAGGGGAAGCCGGTGCGGAGACAGTGCCCTTGAACGCAACAGGCGATGATGATATAGCAGTCTTGTGCCGGGATGTTCATCGCAGTTTCCAGGATGGCTCACGAGTCATTGAGGTTCTTCGCGGAACGGATCTCGTGGTGAAGCGTGGTGAGTTCATTGCTATAGTGGGTGCCTCTGGCTCGGGGAAGACCACGCTTCTGAATCTGATAGGCGGTCTGGACCGGCCCACAAGCGGAACAATCATGGTGGACGGTGTAGATATCACGAAGCTCGACGACGAGCAAATGTCCGAGATGCGTCGCAACAAGATTGGAATTCTCTTTCAAGACCAACACCTCCTTCCCGTATTCACTGCTCTCGAGAACGTTATGGTCCCAATGCTTCTCAACGAGGTTCGCGCCAAGGAGCGTGAGCGGCGGGCAATGGAACTCCTCAAGGCGGTTGGGGTGGATCACAGGGCGCATCATATGCCTCACGAGCTCTCGGGCGGAATGCGTTCACGGGTGGCTCTCGCGCGTGCCATGGCAAATGACCCCGTCGTATTGCTATGTGACGAACCGACTGGTGATTTGGACCACAAGACCGGTGGAGAGATCATTCGACTGATGCGTGACTTGGCCAAGGAACACAACCGGGCGGTTCTCGTTGTCACCCATGACCCCGAGGTCGCGAGGATGGCTGACAAGATACTCCTGTTGCGAGATGGCAAGCTGGTTGAGGAGCTCGTGAGTCACTTCTTCAAACCCAGCGGTGTAGATGTTGAGAGCGCACGGCAGAGCGATGAGTCCGGAGAGGCAGCCACTTCAGAGGGATGAGCGTTGTCCAGGGCCAGACGCGACAGGGGGCAAGGCAACAGGCTGTACGCATTGTCCTACGCTCTGGGATCCATGCGTGCATACCCGTTTCGTGCGCTTAGTCTCGCCATAACCCTCAGTCTTGGAGTTTCCTTGGTGGGCTCTGTGCTGATATGGGCTGATACGGGTGTGCAGGTGAGTGTTAACACCTACTTTGATGAGAATGCGTTTCAAATGCTTATCCAGACTTCTCCGCATGCCACCGACGCATTGATTCAGGCCGAACAGTTCGCACGGCAGAGTCCCTTTGTTGAGCAGACGTATCTTGTGAACTCGACTGTCGGTCTTGTCTACGGCACAGAGCTCCCTGATGACATCGAATATGGCATTGATAGCTATGTCTACTCGAACGGTCTGAAAGACTGCCAAGTCATCTTCGTAGACGACCGGTTTCTTAATCTGACCGCTAGGGACTTCACGGTTGAGGGCCATTTCTCGCTTCAACCGGGGGAGATCCTTGTGTCGACTCAGTTCGTCAACTATGTGCACGAGGTCTTCGGCACAATCCTGACTCTAAACTCCACAGTCGATATCGAGCTCCTGATGAGGTCACCTACTGCCCAAACTGCTCCGATTGGTGAGCTCGGACGACAGAGCCTGCGTTCTCTCAGGATTGTTGGCATATACGAGGTGGAAGGCTACGGTTCGTTGATTGAACAGGCATTTCCTTCGATGCTTCGGTCAAACTATGACTATGTTCATTATGACACCCCCGTACTCGGAATTCGCGACAGTGTGATGGTGCTGTCAGACTCGGTTGACCTATCAACAATCAGTGATAACCCATTCTTCACCCCACAGGTCTTTGTCCGAGCCCTGTCAACTGGTCTGGTCGAAGCGGGGCCAGACCACATCGCGGACAATCTTCTCACGTTGAAGTCCCGAATGGAAGAGCAGTTTGGTGTGACAGTTCTTGGTGCCGAGCAGGTCCGGTATCTTCAGGGCATTGTTGACACCTACATCAATACCATGTCGCTCATCTCCCTGAATCTGCCGCTGTTCATTCTCGCCCTCTTTCTCTCGGTATTCGCGGCTGATACGTTCATGGCCGCGAGGAAGACTGAGGTGAGCGCTCTCCGCTCAAAAGGTGCAAGTTCCACACAGATCTATGGTATCTTCATCTCTGAAACGATTGTTATGGCAGCCGTCAGCATCGTCTTGGGCATACTCCTGAGTATTCTGTTTGCTGCTCTCATTCCATCAACAGTCGCGTTTCTCAAGTTTGATTGGAATACCTACCAGTTCTACCTTGAGAATACCGTTCTAAAGCCACAGTCCGTCTTCCTCTCGGTCTTGATTTGCATTGTTCCGCCGCTGCTCTTCATCCTTAATGCGGCAAGACATGCAACCCGTACTGAGATTGGCTCCATGCTTGTTGAAACCGCAGAGCCGGTCTCTGAGGAACGTGAGGCCCACCGCTTCACGTTGGGAATCTCAATAGTTCTCCTCATCATGGTCGTTGTTTCCGCCCTCTTCTTCCCGCCGCATCCCGTCCTCGTGTCACTTGAGCTGGGCTTGGGGACGGCCTCGTGGTTCTTCTTGGCCTACAATGGTTCACGGGTGAGTCGTGTGGGCTTCGCGAGGCTGACATCAAAGCTCTCTTTCATCCTCGGGGAGAAGAATCTCATCGCTGCTGGAAATCTCAAGATGCGAAAGGGTCGAATTGTCCCATTGATGGTGGTCTTGGCACTGACTCTCTCATCAACAGTGGCCTTCTCAGTTCAGGCCCACTCATTCCAGACGGATCTTGAGAAAGAAGTGCGCTATGCCATTGGCTCAGACCTCCGCGTGAGCACGACGGGCCGGCCTTTTGAGTTTGCCAACACCATCGAGGCCTATCCGGGTGTTGACGAGGCCATGCCAATTCTTCAGACATGGGGCGCAGTGGGACAGACACGAATCACCATAGAGGCCCTTGATCCCTTGATGTACCTCAAGATTGCACACTTTGACCCTACCAGTTTCAATGGCGAAGAGCCCAAGACGATCTTGAGAGAGCTAGCATCGGTTGAGAACGGAATCTTGCTGAGTCAGTATCATGCGAGTCGGTGGAACAAGACTGTGGGTGACACAATCAACATTGAGGTTGGTGGTCGTCTTGCTCCTGTGACTGTGAGTTTCAAGATAGTTGGTATCGTCTACACGGCCCCCGGTTTCGGCTATGCCTCAACTGAGGACATTCCCCAATCAGCACTGGGCGCCGCCTTCGGCTTTCAGGCACGATACACGGGCTTCGGTATTGCTAACGTCGACTATGTTTCCAAGCAGACTGGCATCACTATTGCGCGCCTGTTTCTTGCCAATCTGGTCTGCATCACTGATCAGGACCTTCTCATTCGTGCTCTGAGTGACTTGCCGGGCGTGTCCGCAACAACTCCAGAGCGTTTCGACTTGGCACGTCACTCCTTTGGTACCGCACTGTTCCTGAGCACGATTGAGGGACTATTCTCCATAGGCTTCGCGATGTCACTTCTGCTCAGCATATTCTCATTGACTCTCTTCTTGGGATCGATTGTGAGAGAGCGCAGAAGAGACTACGCAATCCTTCGTGCAGTTGGGTCATCTAGACGACAGCTGATTAGGACGGTTCTCTCCGAGTTCACGGGCGTGGTCTTGGCCTCACTCGCATTGAGTCTGATCCTCGGGACGATCTTTGGTTACACGATGAGTATCGTGGTGTTCTCCATGAGCCCCTTCTCAAGACTGACCCCACCTGTTATCTCAGTGCCAGTAGGCTTTCTCACAGTAGTGGTCATTCTTGAGATGATTGCCATGATTGGGGGATCATATCTCCCGGCAAAAGAGGCCGCCAAGACAAATCCCGCTATTGTACTAAGAAACCTGTGAGGATGTACGATGGTCAAGCCAGAGCGACACGCAATCCTGAAGGGCAACCCTTATTGGGCGATATCCTATGCCCTGAGCTCCCTGAGAAACTACCGGGTACGCAATATGGGCATTGCCATTGTTCTCGCTATTGGCATTGCTCTGCCCACTACTGTTTTTGCATGGTCCTCAACAGGTACCATCATGGTGCTGGATAGCTACTTCGAAGACACGCCCTTTCAGATGTACATGACTCCGATGAGCACGTATACGTACATCTCCGCTCATCTTGCGGATGCCACTGAAACAGCCCTCTCCAACCCGTACATCGAGAGTACTCATCTCGTATTATCAACTGTCGGGATTCTTGCTGTGCCGGGCTCCAGTTGGAGCAGCTACAATATGTACGGGGTAAACTACCGCGACGGCATCAAGGACATGCGCGTCTTAGTTGTCACAAGCGACTTTGTCACTAATGCGTCCTCTCTTCTTGACTGGACTGGGGAATCGACTCTCCATCACGGGGAAGTTCTCGTTTCAGAGATGTTTGTCAACTACACACGTCAAGTCCACGGTATCGACATCCAAGTTGGCAGCGCCATTAGCTTCGATGTACTGACCTACAGTGCTCACGGTGGTACCGGTGGCGACTTTCGTGTCAGCAACATGGTTGTGGCTGGTATCTACTCGCCCAAGACAACTCGAACCCTGCTTGACACAGCATTTCCCTCCATATCCCGGAAGAACTGGGACGAGTTTTCTCTCACGAGAGATTCTGTTCTTGGACTCTCTGACTCAATAATGATACTCCAGTCTGATATCTCGTCCCCACATCTGGTTGCAGTTCGTGACACAGGGTACTTTGAGCCCGTTGTGTTCTTGAGAGGCTCGAAGGCCAACCTTCTCGCGAGTGGTGCAGAGAACATAGCGAGCAACCTTGTCGCAGTTCAGGATCAGCTGGACGAGGCATACCCTCGCCTGACAATCAAGGGGTTGTCGGAGATTTGGAAACTGGATGCTGCGATTTCTACGTACCTTCAGAGCCAGGTTCTCACGGTGATTGTCTTTCCCGTGATGATCATGAGCCTCATGCTCACAGTCTTCACGTCTGAAACCTCAATCTCACGGCGCAAGGGCGAGATAAGTGCTCTCAGAGCAAAGGGAGCGTCTTTCAACCAAGTCTTTGCTACGTTCATGTGGGAGTCAGTAATCCTTGCGCTTGCAGGACTCCTATTCGGCATATTGCTGGCGCTGGTAATGGCACCGCTTGTCGGGTCAACGGTGGGTTTCTTTGTCTTTGACTGGGATCTGTATTTCAGGTATGCATCCAATCTATACATTCCACCATTGGCACTGGTCATCGCAGCTGCTATCTCCATGTATCTCCCCGCCTCGTACCTTCTTCATGTTGCCAGAAGGATTGATGTTTCTGAGATTGGACAGCCCACGGTGAATGTCCTTGACGAAGAAACGGAAGAAACCAGCATCATGCGTTATGCTGTCGGTCTGACGGCCGTCTTGGCTTTTCTGTTGGTCATGCCAATGATAGTTGCCCCCAAGGGCGGCGTTGCGGTGGCAGAGATTCTTGCTGCGACACTGCTTCTCTTTGCGGCCTCATATCTCGGCTCTAAGGCGATGCGCCATGTCACGGCTCGCCTGTCTGGGGGAACAAGTTTCATCCTTGGAGAGAAGGCCCTCTACTTGAGTCGGAGCCTGAGCAAGAGGAAGGCGCAGTTCATCCCACTCCTTGTAATTCTCACATTGACGCTCACTACGACGACTATGATGATTGTCCAGTCCTCCAGTTTTGAGGCGACTGTGCAGAACGAGGTCAAGTATTCAATCGGCGCGGACATTCGGATTGAAGGTAACGACCTCCCAATCACACTCAACAAGTCCATTCTGCGTCAACCGGGTGTGTTTCGAGTGACTCCGGTAGTGGAAACCACTGCACAGGTGGGATCAAACAGCTTCTTCTTGGAGGGAGTCAACCCCGAAGAATATGCAGGTGTGGGTTTCTTCACTGATGACACTTTCGTGTCTGGAGATCCAGAGTCGGTACTGTCTGCTCTTGCGAGCACACCCGATGGTATCATAATCAGCGAATACTACTCGCGGCTATGGAACAAGACGGTTGGCGACTCTGTGACAGTTTCGTTTGCTGCGTTGAACTTCACGCGTACAATGCCGCTACAGATTGTAGGTATCATGCGTAGCGCACCGGGATTCGGGATGGCATCTACAAAGGAGCTACCAGGTCCATCCTTTGGCTCACAGCTGGGGTTCCAAGTTATGGGTGAGGGTTTCGCTCTAGTGAACATAGACCTTCTCTACAACCAAGGTTATCTCGACACGGCAAAGATGTTCTTGATAGACACAGTCAGCTTTGCCAACATGACTCAGACCATCGAGTCAATAGAGTCACTCGGCCAATTTGACCTCTACAGTCCCGCAACCTTCAACCTAGCCCAAGAGTCGTTTGCGATTCAGTTGTTCCTGTCAGGAATCAATGGTCTCACAGTCATCTCATTCGTCCTGTGTGCCGCGATGGGGCTCTCGGCAATTGCTCTATTCTTGGGTTCAGCAGTTCTCGAGCGTGCCATTGAGTATGCTGTGTTTCGGGCGCTTGGGGGAACAAAGCGCCAAGTTGTATCCATGGTATTCGGGGAGTTCACAGGTACGGTTGTGGCATCTATCGCCATCAGCGTGATACTGGGCCTCATCTTTGGCTACTCGATGAGCCTGCTCACCTTCGGCATATCTCCGTTCTCTCCGATTCTTGGAGAAGTGTTGTCCTTCCCGCTATTCATCATGGGGATCATTGTTGGGGCTGAGAGCATCGTCATGTTGGGCAGCTGCTATTTTCCTGCGCGCAGAGCGTCAGCTGTGGATTCTGCAAGGGTGCTAAGGAACCTATGATAGCAATGGTGAGAACATACTGCGTAACTCAATAACCTTATCAACGGCTCGTAGTCGGAGGTGCCTGTGAGCCCGATGAAAGTCACAGAGCAGCTCGACTTCTATGGCGACTTTCCTGATGATGTTGTGGTGAGCGTAGACAACGTCTACAAGATATACAAGACCGCAGAACTTGAGGTTGTGGCTCTGAGCGGCGTGTCCCTTCAGATACTGGAGGGCAAGATTATGTGTGTGGTCGGGCCGAGCGGCTCTGGCAAGACCACCCTGACCAACATCATCGGCGGCATTACAAAGGCCACTGTCGGTAAGGTGTATTGGGCGAACCTGAGGACTGACATCACGAAGCTCTCCGAGCGTGTTCTCACAGAGGCCAGAAGGAACTTCATCGGGTTTGTCTTTCAGGTCAACAATCTGCTTCCACATCTGAACGCTTGGCAGAATGTAGAGCTGGCTGCACGCATAGCAGGAGTGCCGCGTAGTGTCCGCAAGGAGCGGGTGGACCGCCTGATTAGGCTGGTCGGCCTTGAGGAACGCAAGCGCAGCAAGGCCACGGCTCTGAGTGGCGGTGAGCGGTCCCGTGTTGCAATTGCAAGTGCGCTTGTGAACCTGATTGACACAGAGGGCAAGGGTCTTGTTCTCTGTGATGAGCCGACAGGTGACCTTGACCCGGAAACTGCAGAGCGGATTCTCGACCTCTTTCAGGAACTCAACGAAACACTGGGGACGTCATTCTTCATTGTCACCCATAGCCAGCAGGTAGCATCCAAGGCGGACATCACAGTAGAGATTCGCGACGGCATCATATCTGGTTTCCACCAGGCTGGGATTGATCTTGACACGCTAGGCAACACACGAATCGTGCGCCTAGACAACAATTATCGACTACCAATGCCCACAGATCTCTTGGAGAAGGCAGGTAACCCAACGGAGTTCAGAATCACTTACGAGGACGGCAAGTTCATTCTGATTCCACAGACAGGCGAAGTAGTTGATGCGCTCCGCACTCGTCAGGCCCGCATATGTCGGGTATGTGGGCACGAGATTCCCCCAGGAAGCTACATCTGCAGCAACTGTGGTTCCACAATACAGTAACATTGTCACTCGTACCGTCTCTGCTGGCGGTCCGCGATGTGTAACACGGCTACAAGCTCCTCGATGCATCGAAGGTTCCCCATGAGTGACCTGATCTGCAGGCGCAGACGTTTTTCCACTTGGATACGTTTCTGTTGAAGTGCAGACTCTATGCGTTTCGCCAAGCTCCTGCCCTCGCTATCAAAGTCTACGAGAACGAGTACGGCGGCGGGCTGTTCTTGAGCAAGCTCGTCAACAAACTCGTGGATACTCCTCCCCGAGTGCATCCGCCTGATTGGTGCCTCCACGCCCAAATCCCTGAGTACTTCCTCATCCCGGCGCCCCTCCACTACGACAACTAGTCCCGGATAGGAAACATGAAGTCCGCGAAGAAGCCGGAGCAGGCTCTCCTCCTCCTCTCGCAGCCTCTTCCGAATCCTGCTGCTTCTCATACCACTGTTTCTCCCCTGCAGAGAAAGCGCTTCTCACGGGATGATGGCAATCTTCATGCTCTCCCCTCTGCTCATCATCTCCAACGCCCGGTTGATTTCGGACAGTGGCATCTGATGCGAAATCAGTACGTCTGTCTTGATGTCCCCCGCGATAATCAACCTGAGAGCCTGCTCGACATGCTTGGGCGTGAGGTGAAACACCCCTTTCAGTGTGAGTTGGCCGTAATGAAATCTCGTTGTATCAACCTCAAATCTTGTCCCTGCTGCTGCTCCTCCAAAGAGGACCGTTGTGCCTGCGTCCCGGGTCATATTCACAGCCTGTTCCCATGTCACTCGTAGCCCCACTGCCTCAATGACGACATCCGCCCCGTAACCGCCCGTTTCTGATTTCACTCTATCAACTGGGTCCTCCCTCGAGGGATCAATGACTATATCTGCGCCCGAGCGCCGTGCCATGTCGCGTCGCAGTTCTGCCAGGTCCGACACTATTACAGTTGATGCACCCGCCTTCTTCGCGAGCATTATCATCATCTGGCCTATAGGTCCTGCTCCAATGATTGCGACCGTGTCGCCAAGCTGTATTCCAGACTCCTCGATGCCGTGCGCTACGCACGCCAATGGTTCGGTCAATGCTGCGTCTTGAAATGAGAGTGTGTCGGGGATTTGATGCGTGTTCCAGCGGACAACAGGTGCAGGAACACGGATGTACTCAGCAAATGCCCCATTCACCAGACTCTCCTTGAGACTAGGGCAGAGGTTGGGGCGTCCTCGCTTGCAGAAGAAACAATGGCCGCAGGGTGCGGAGTTGGTGGCCACCACTCTCATTCCCGGCTCGAATTGCGTCACCCCCTCGCCCACCTCCTCGACTATGCCTGCGTACTCATGCCCAAAAGGTGCGGGAGTGTTCTTGATGAGCAGAGGATGACCCCTCTTGTAGGTCTTGATGTCGGTGCCACAAGTCAGAGCGGCCCCCACCTTGACGAGAATCTCACCAGGTCCTATCTCAGGTACATCCGTTTCCTCGTATCGGACATCGCCGATTCCGTAGTACAGGGCGGCCATCATTCTGCGCTTCATGACATAACTCCGACCGCGGCATCCGTTGCCGAGTTTAAATCACTTCCTGAGTAGCGGCAGTGGAGTGCGTCACCACAACGCCTTAATCCGCTCCCTCCTCACAGGCCGATGATTTGCGATGAGGCTCAAGTCAAGATATCCTGAACATCTACAGTATACTGCTGAAACGGAGTGGGACGGCAAGACCGGTGCAACGGCACGCACGGGAGAGGGACATACTCTGATACTCGACACGCCTAAGACTTACGGCGGTCGCGGTGAGGGTCTGTGTCCCGATGAACTCTTTGTGTCGTCTGTACTTGGATGTTTGAACAACACGTTCCTTGACTTCCAGCGTCGCTTCGAGATGGAACTCCTCTCTTTCAAGCTTCGGGGAACCGCAGATGTCCATTTTGACGGCCAAGGCTACAAGATTGTAGGAATCAAGATTGAAGGCGAAGTCGTGGTGGGAGAAGACGAACTCGATGTCGGTAGGCGATGCGTAGAGCTCATGAGAGAGTATTGCCATGTGGTTCGAACCATCTCGAATTGCATTCCCTTCGAGTTCGACGTGTCTGTCCGAGAAGAACCCTCTCATGACCGTGACTGATTGTTCATCTCAGAGATCATTCGGGCGATTCGGTCCATGTATTCTGTGATGTTTCTCCAGTATCCTCCCTGAAAGTAGACGCTGCCGCAGTCTTCGCATAGCCAGAACTCGTCATAGTAGTTGTACGTCTGCTCGTGCACTAGGTTCCTCACTCGTTCCTTGTCCGGTCCCTTCAGGTGGGTCAGCGGGCCGTTACACTTCGAACAACGAGCAGTATTCGGATCCACCCGGGCAGGGATGCCAAATGCTGCAAAGACCTGTGCGATCTCACTGTCGACATTGCCTCTAACGAGCATCGCTGTGATGCCCGTTTTTTCGGCCCTTCTGTAGAGGTCCTTGTCTGAGGTGAGCAGTATCCTATCTTCGCGTTGCGCAGTGCTGATCAGCTCGTTGTCATCGGTCTGAGGCGAGTAGAGTGCATCATTGCCTGTGAGTCGCAGCCATAGGGCTAGACGCCCGAGCATTGCATCAACGACGAATCGCCGTTCCATGCAGCCCACCTCACAGCTCATCAGCTACCTTCCGTAGTTCCTCAATGGTTTCGATTGGGCATGTTACCTCCCCAAGCTGGGCGTGAGACTCTGCATCATGGTAATCGCTTCCACCCGTCATTATGAGGCCCAGTTTCTTGACAATGCTTCTCAGCTCGTGGGGACTGAGTGGCGTGTTCACGCTAGTATACTTGTACTCAGTTTCTACGCCAACCAGGCCGTGCTGTTTGAGATCTCTGAGAAACTCTGTGAGGTCGTCTATCCGCACTATGAGAGGATGTGCGAGCACAGGCACCGCGCCAATCGACCTCAGCAGGTCAATTCCTCTATGTATCTCAATCAGTTCTCTTTTGACATACGCTGGTCTTCCTTTTCCGAGAAACCTCTCAAACGCCTCATCCGTGTTCTTCGCGTAGCCTGCTTCAACAAGCAACCTTGCAAGATGAGGCCGCCCCGGAACATCAATCTCACTCATCGTGTGCTCCACTCTTTCTGAGTCGAGAACAATCCCCAACTCACGCAACCGACTCACCATCTTTGAAAACCTAGCTCTGCGAATCTCTTTGAATCTGTGGAGTTCTTGTTCCAACTCTCTGGCGTCCGGCGGGACAAAATAGCCAAGAAGGTGCGCCTCCCCACCAACCGACTCTGTGCTTATCTCAATCCCGGGCACCCTGACAATCTCGGAGGAAGTTTCGGTCGCGAGAAACTCCCTTAGCCCCCCCACCGTGTCATGATCAGTCAGGGCGACACCTCCAAGTCCCAGACTGACGGCCGTCTTGACGATGAAGGACGGTCGATGAACTCCATCGGACCAGTTCGAGTGAGTATGTAGGTCAGCACGGTCCATCATGGAACTTCGCCTCCCTGACAAGAGTTTCCACGAGCTTCCGTACCTTATTGCACACCTTTCTGACCTCTTGTCGCGACATTGTTTCCCTAGAGGGGCAGTCCCTGTCAACGACACACCTTCTCTTGCGCATGTCATAGATGACTGGGTAGTATCGACAGCCCTCGGGCCTGTCTTCGTATATCGTGCATAGCAGCGTGTCTGGATCGTAGAAGTAGCAATGCCCGTCAACGTTTCTGAGTTCGCAGAACCCGTCCTCCGAGCGAACAACAAACTCAGCACGAGTATAGCCCCGCTTCTCAATACGCTCGACATCTTTGCGCGTCAACGTCATCTCGGTTTCAATACAACAGAGTCGCACCTTGCTGCAGCTGCCGTCGTGGTTACATTGAAAGGGACTCAACGGAGATTCGACCTCGCGCCTCTCGCCCGCAGCTCAGAGCAATGCCCGGTCAGATTGCGGTTTATTGGGTCATCACGTTGATGAGTCGCTCGCCATTTGTAAGTGATCATCATCCCGAGCAATTGTCCACTTGCACTGATCATGACATGCCTCTTCTTGCGAGCCTGCGGACCAATGATGTTGATGTGGTGGGAGAGCATCCAGTGGTGTTCCCGGCTTGCGTCAATGGCACTGTACTCATTGGGAGCTTGCCCGTCAGCCTGAGAAGTGTCCTCCGATGTACCTGTTGAATCAGCCGCATGAGATCATTGGGTTGAGCGATTGCCTCTCGGAGGCTGTGTCGGTGGCCAAGAATCTCGAGCATGTGGTCAAGCAGTCCCATGATGTCACTTCCATGGCTCATCCTCTGTTGTCAACACAAAAGGTTTTCCAACTGGCCGTATCGAAGCCAAAGCGCTATAAAGCGACGCACTCCGAGTTGAGCAATCACTGGCAGGTGAGATCAGATGCGAATTGCAGTCATCGACAGACAGCGGTGCCGACCGAAGGACTGTTCTCACGAATGCCGCAGGTTCTGTCCGCGCGTCCGTACAGGCGATGAAACAGTCGTGTTTCCCGACGGGCCAGACAAACCTCCCGTCATCGTCGAGGAGCTCTGTTCTGGTGAGGGCATATGCGTCAGAAAGTGCCCCTATCATGTCATCAGCATCGTGAACTTGCCAGAAAAGCTTGAAACCGACTCCAGTCACAGATATGGAGTCAACGGATTCCAGTTGTTCAGGCTCCCCTTACCAAAGGAGGGCCGGGTACTTGGACTGATAGGCCCGAACGGCGTGGGAAAGACAACTGCGATTCGCATTCTTGCAGGGGAGCTGAAGCCGAACCTTGGACGACCGGATGACCCACCCGACTGGGACGAGATAATCCTTCAGTATCGGGGTTCGGAACTACAACCATTCTTCGAGAAGATGCGGGATGGCTCTATCACGGCGGTGCACAAACCGCAGTCAATCACTGATCTTCCGAAGGTGAAGTCCATCGCAGATCGTCCCATCAGCGAGCTGTTGGAATCGGCTGACTCGTCAGGTCGTCTTGATGAGTTGAAGGACGACATGGGTCTAGGCGAGATTTGGGATCGCCCCATCAAGTTTCTGAGCGGCGGCGAGCTACAACGCGTGGCAGTCACGGCTGCAATAGTTCGAGAGGGTGATATCTACTTCTTCGACGAGCCGACTGCATATCTTGATGTGCGGGAACGCCTTCGTGTGGGCCGAGCCATTCGCCATCTGTCTGACCTAGGCAAGACTGTTGTGGTTGTCGAGCACGACCTATCAATTCTCGACTACGTGTCAGATCTTGTCTGCATGTTCTATGGCGAGCCAGGAGTCTACGGCATCGTGTCACATCCTCACAGTACAAGGGTTGGCATCAATATCTTCCTTGACGGGTTCATCCCCAGTGAGAACATGCGTTTCCGCGACACCTCAATCTCATTCAAGGGCATGACCTCAGAGGATGAGGAGTTCGTGGGCGCAGAAACTCTGCTTGAGTACGGCGACATGAGAAAGAGATTCGAGGACTTTGAGCTCACTGTGAAGGGAGGTCGGGTCGCCCGTGGACAGATTGTGGGAATCCTTGGGCCGAACGGGATTGGAAAGACCACTTTCGTAAAGATGCTCGCAGGCATAATCGAGCCCGACGAGGGTGAGGTCCCAAAGCAGACTGTGAGTGGGACAGAGTTGCGGGTGTCCTACAAGCCTCAGTACATCGAGCAGGATTTTCCGGGAACTCTACGGATGTATCTTCGCGAGGCGGGCGGGAGCGTTGTCGACACGGCAGACTTTCGTACAACGGTGCTTCGGCGGTTGGAGCTTGAGAACCTCTTGGATCATGCAATCACCGACCTGAGTGGCGGCGAAATGCAGCGGGCGGCGATAGCAGCGTGTCTTGCGCGGGATGCTGACATCTATCTGTTCGACGAGCCGTCGGCCTTTCTTGATGTTGAGCAGCGGCTTGCAGCATCGCGTGCCATCAGGCGAATGATTCAGAGCGGCCGGAAGACAGCCTTTGTCGTCGAGCACTCTATTCTCATGGCTGATTACCTGAGTGATAGCATGGTGGTCTTCAGCGGCATTCCCGGGAAAAAGGGTGTTGCCTCATCGGTGATGACTCTGAGGAAGGGTATGAACATGTTCCTCAAGGATATGGGTGTGACCTTCCGTCGGGACCCGCAGACCGGCCGGCCTCGTGTCAACAAAGAGGGTTCTCAGCTGGACACCCAGCAGAAGGCTGCTGGTGAGTATTACTACGTCGGCAAGTGACACCGTTTCAGAGACCCCGAAACCAGTACCTCTTTCCAGCCGCACTCTTCTCCTCGTCAATCTCAGCAAGAATTTTCACTGCTTCGTTGCCACATCTGATGACATCATCTTCTCCTCTGACGGCGAACTCGTCCCTTGTGCGGTTGGCATAGACTGCGCATACGGCGCCTGTACGAAAACCGTAGATATTCCCCAGTGTGAATAGGGTTGCCGCCTCCATCTCGAAGTTCGCTACGTTGGCTCTGGTCAGGTCCTTGATGAGATTCTCGCTCATTGTCTGGACGTACCCGTTGAAGCCCGGCCGCGACTGACCGAGATAGAACGAGTCAGTAGATGCGGATATACCCAGATGATACCTGAGTCCAAGTGACTCGGCCGCCTCAACAAGGGCAAGAACGACCTCATAAGAGGCAGACGCTGGATACTCTGGACGAACATATTGACGACTTGTTCCCTCCAAGCGAACTGCGCTCGTCGAGATGATGAGATCTCCCAATTCGATGTCGCTTTTGAGTGTGGCTGTGGAGCCGACACGAATGAAGTTTCTTGCCCCCACATTTGCCAGCTCTTCAATAACAATGGCAGTCCCCGGACCTCCAATACCCGTCGAACATGCGGAGATGGGGGCTCCCTTGTACCTGCCTGTATGCGTCACGAACTGCCTGTGCGATGCAACCTCTCTTGCCTCATCCCAATAGGCACTGATCTTCTCAACCCGCTGCGGATCGCCGGGAAGCAGGACCGTCGGAGCGACATCGCCCTCTGCCACCTCAAGGTGGTACTGCTTGCGGTCCTCAGTGACGGGCCTTGTTGCTGACACCTTTCCTCCAGTCATCTTTCTTCACATGACTACTGGTGGGCCCCGATTTGTCACTTTCGAAACAAAGGCTTCTATAGGTCGGAGTCATATTGCAGATGTTTGTGTGGTGAGTTCGATGAGTGTTCTTGATGAGCTCGACTATCTGCCGCTAGGAAAACGAGTACGCTTACATAGACTGCTATATGAGCATGGGCCGGGGAACGGTCGTCTACTCATTCTTCCCATTGATCAGGGCTTGGAACACGGCCCGGTCGACTTCTTTCCGAATCCTGAGTCAATCGACCCGAACTTCCAGTTCCGATTGGCTGTAGAGGGGGGCTTCTCGGCAATCGCCCTGCATCTGGGTCTTGCTGAGAAGTACGCTCGCCCATTCGCAGGCAGAGTGCCGATTGTCCTCAAGACTAATGGAAAGACTCGCATCCCTCCTGACACGCACGCCCTCTCTGCAATGACTGCCTCAGTTGAAGATGCGGTTCGAATCGGTGCTGATGCAATCGGCTATACACTTTATGTCGGGAGCCCGAACCAGCATGCCGATTTCATGCAGTTTCGCAGAGTGAAAGCAGATGCTGATAGGTATGGGATGCCTACTATCCTGTGGGCCTATCCTCGAGGCGAGGCCGTAGAGCGGAAGGGTGGTCGCGATTCGCTCTACGCCATAGACTATGCGGCGCGAGTTGCGTGTGAGCTGGGTGCTGATGTTGTCAAGTTGAATGTTCCCGTTGACGACCACAAGCGAAGGAAGGACCAGCCTGAACCATATACCTCGCTGAGCCTGAGTCTTGAGGAGCGTGTGCGCAAGGTGATAGAATCAGCAGGCAAGACGCTGGTCATATTCTCTGGCGGCCACAAGATCGGCGATGAGGAGCTGTTCCGACGGGCACGCGTCTGCATGGAACAGGGAGCAGCAGGGCTCATATTTGGGAGGAACATCTGGCAGCGTCCTTGGGATGAGGCCCTGCGCGTGACTGAGGAACTGAAACGAATTATCATGATGTAACGTTGCTCCGAGCAATCATTCCAAACTGTTATATGTGTGTAGAATAGTTGGCTGGGCATACCTCGCTGAATGCGTTTCCGACACGGCTAAAAGGCGGCCTTACCGCGTGAGGCCCCTCAGCGAGGAGGCATTTGGCCTCGACAGTGTAATCACACGTAATCAGGAGCATGTCAACCATGGTTGAAACCACAATAAGCGTCATCAAGGCTGACATCGGATCGCTTGCCGGTCACGTTGTCGTGCCTGACTTTCTGATGGAGTTGGCGCGGAAACGACTCAAGGAGGGCGTCCAGAAGGGCATTATCAAGGACTACTATGTCGCCAATGCCGGCGATGATCTCGAACTTATCATGACACATCATAAGGGCGAGGACAACGAAGAGATTCACCAGCTGGCATGGGACATCTTCAATGAGGGCGCCAAGCTTGGTCGTGAGAAGAAGATATACGCTGCTGGACAGGACATTCTCTCAGACACGTTCAGTGGCAACGTCCGTGGAATGGGTCCCGGCTCTGCTGAGATGACAATTGAGGAGAGAAAGTCGGAGCCTATCGCGATATTCATGGCGGACAAGACCGAGCCGGGTGCGTTCAACTATCCTGTGTTCCGAATGTTCGCAGACCCCTTCAACACGGCGGGTCTCGTAATAGACCCCAACCTTCACCAGGGATTCATCTTTGTTATTCAGGATATCAAACAGTCAACGCCACACTTTGTTGAGATGCGATGTCCCGAAGAGATGTACGACCTTCTGGCCCTGTTGGGAAGTACCAGTCGCTACACAATCAAGAAGGTCTACCGGAAGGACGGTCTCGTGGCCGCGGCAGTGAGCACAGACAAGCTGCATCAGATTGCTGGCAAGTACATCGGCAAGGATGATCCTGTCGCAATCATTCGGGCGCACTCGGGTCTGCCCGCAATGGGTGAAGTTCTTGAGGCGTTTGCGTTGCCACATATGGTGGCAGGTTGGATGCGCGGCTCGCACATCGGGCCGCTCATGCCGGTGGGGCTAAAGGACTCGCGATGTACACGTTTCGACGGACCCCCAAGAGTTGTAGGACTCGGCTTCCAAGTTCACGACGGTCTTCTTCTAGGGCCTGTCGACTTCTTCGAGGATGTGGCATTCGACAGCACACGCCAGAGGGCGATGGAGGTTGCTGACTACCTACGTCGCCACGGACCGTTCATGCCGCATCGCTTGGACGAGGAGTCCATGGAGTACACCACTCTACCGAGCGTACTGACCAAGTTCGAGAAGCGTTTCTCGGATCAGGAGATTGTTCCGACAGGCAAGACCACGGACACATCCGACTCAGCAGAATAATCTATGGAGCGGGATTCTCTCCCGCTTCTCCCTATTTCTACTGGGCAAACTAGGCTCAGCCGGTTCGCTTGATGATGTGATATCCGAATTTAGTCTTCACTGGCTCATGTGTCATCTGGCCCACATTCAGGGCAAAGGCTGCACGTTCAAACTCTGGCACCATCTGTCCCCGCCCAAACCAGCCAAGATCCCCACCTTTCTTCTTGGACGGGCAGGTGCTGTATTGTCGCGCCATCTCTTTGAAGTCGGCACCTTCAGATATCTTCCGAATGATCTCAAGGGCTTGACTATGCTTCTCAACAAGGATGTGGCTGGCACGAATCTTGCCGGCCTTCGACTTTCCCTTTCCCATGTCCATCATTCACCTCTAAGAACGGGCACAGTGAACAGTCACTAACGTCCTGTTATATGTAATTGGGCCAAGTGAGTATTACTACGGTTGTCACGGGGGAATGACACGAGTTCATTAGCAGGTCTGTGACTGTGCTTGTCGAATAAGAATGAAAGTAGTCACAATTTGCCTGCCCGAATCTTACGTTCAAGGAATGGATCAACTCATCAAGCGTGCGATGTATCCGAACAGATCCGAGGTGATTCGTATCGCCATCCGTGACTTGCTTGTAGATGAGCTGTGGGGTCGTCGGGATAAGAAGGCCGGGAGTCCTCTTATCGCTCAATTGAAAGAATCCGTCCGGACGAGCACCTGCACATCAAGATGACTCCAAGATGAAAGTACAAGCTACCTTTTTTTGCGTGTGAGTATTCCCTTCTGATGAAGACGGGGGCCGATGCTAGCAAAGCGCCATGCCCCACTCAAACCAATGCTGTTCTCCGACTGAGGAGTTGAAAAGACGATGGTCATTCGCAGATTGTTTGGACGTAAGAAGAAGGAAGAAGAAGCCGAGCCCGAGGCCGAGCCGGCTGAGGAGTCTGTCGTAGATGAGGCAGCCGAGTCCGCACCGGAACCGGAGACCACGGCAGCGACAGAAGAGGCGCCCTCCGAGGAAGAGGTTACTGAGGAAGGGCCGGCCGAGGCTGAGGCCGTAGCTGTCAGGCAGGACGATACCATACCGTATCACGACTCTCTGCCCCGACGTCTGAGGTACCTGCTCGAGGAAACATCTATTGCCTCCACAATCGAGGGGCCCGATGAGTTCTCCTTTGAGATTATGGCCATGGGCGAGAGAGTCTGGATCAAGAAGGCTGCAAACGGGCCGATTGAGTACGGGACGGGAGCGATTCCCGACGAGGATGTCTTTATCCGGGTGTCCAATGATGTGGTTCGTGAACTATTGGATGCTCCAAACTTTGAGGAGTTCTCAAGGATCTACATGCACTACTACAGGAACTCCGAGCCCGGGAAATACGTGAAGATTGAACTAAGAAAGTCCATTACAGATCTCAACAGGAGAGGCTATGCGCGGAATCCTCTTCTGAAGTTGCTGGTTGGAGCTGCGCGATAGCATCAGTAGCCTGTCGGGGAGCAAGCTTATTAGGCAAACGCAGCAGCCCCCTTGCAGGTCAGGCGCAGACAGCGACCTGTTAGAGGAGAGAGCCATGGTTCAGATAGAGCTGCCAGTGGTTGCCATCAACTTCAAGACGTATCCACAGGCAACTGGTGAGAGGGCTGTGTTACTTGCACAGCACTGTGAGAGTGTGGCCAAGGAGTACGGCGTGTCCATTGTGGTCGCGCCTCAGACTCCCGATTTGTATCGTGTGAGCCGAGCTGTAGACATTCCCGTGTTTGCCCAGCACATGGATCCTGGGGCGCCCGGTAGGCACACGGGCCACGTGCTGGGAGAGACCCTTGTTGAGGCCGGCTGTTCGGGAACTCTTCTCAATCACTCTGAGAACAGAATGATACTTGCTGACTTGGAAGAGGCCGTTCGAACAGCTGAGCGTCTTCACCTCTACACGATTGTGTGCACGAACAACCCCACGGTCAGCGTTGCGGCAGCAACTCTTGCCCCATCTGCAGTCGCAGTCGAGCCGCCCGAGCTCATTGGTACCGGAATCTCAGTTTCGCAGGCTCAGCCCGAGATCATCACTGGCACGGTCGAGAAGATTCGGGCCGTGAATCCAGATGTGACGATTCTCTGCGGAGCTGGTATCTCCACAGGCGAGGACGTTCGTGCAGCCCTCGACCTTGGTGCACAGGGTGTGCTTCTTGCGTCTGCTGTTGCAAAGTCCGACCGACCCGTAGAGGTGCTCAAGAGCCTCGTGGAGCCACTTCGTGATTGTTGAGTCCTCATCCGAGTGGTTTTTCATACTGAATGTCGCGAGTGTGTCGGCGATTCAACTTGAAGGTGTCCATTGAGTGTGTTCATTGTCTGCTGCAGCGTGCAGTGAATCAGACCCGGCTTGCCACAGATGATCCGGAGCTGCAGATGCAGGTCATGATGGCCATGACGAGGTTCCTGGCCGACAATCTCAGTCCAGACTCTGTGCCAAGTCACATTGGCACTGACCGCGACCTCCTTGTTCAGCGCATGACTGGAAAGGACCCGTATGCCGAACTCAAGCACAAGTCGAATCAAATGGCATTGGAACTACTTCCTGACCTTCAGAGGCTTGTTGAGGAGTTGGGTGATGAGCAGGCGCGGTTTCGCAGGGCTGCTCTTGTGGCGGCGGCCGCCAACGCCATAGAGTTTGATGTATCGGGGCGAGAGTTTGACCTCGAAGAACTCCGGGATATCTTAGCGCGCGTGGAACACGACTTGGCAATTGACGAGGTGGACGCCTTTAGAGAACTGTGCCAGAACTCCCATGAGGTCCTCTATCTCATGGACAATGCAGGCGAAGTCGTACTTGATATGGTGCTCATCTCTGAGATTCGCAAGTTGGGGCCTCGTGTCATCGCCTACGTGAAGGGGGGCCCTGTCCTCAATGATGCAACAATGGAAGACGCACTCGAGGTCGGATTGGATCGGTATGCCGACGAGGTCCGCAATACAGGCGCAGCTGCCATTGGTGTCAATCTTGAACGGAACTCACAGGAGTTTCGCGAAGCTCTCTTCTCTGCCGAACTGATTGTGGCCAAGGGTATGGGGAACTACGAGTCAATGACTGAGTTTGATCCACCGTGTCCGATTGTCCACATTCTACGGACAAAGTGCGAGCCTGTGGCAAGGCATGTCGGCGTGCCACGCAACAAGAACGTCGTATTAATCCGTAGGCCTGCCGTGTAAGAGTGCAGCGTCATTTGTAGGGTCGTAGAACTCGCGTTACCGGGCGGGTTTCCTCAAACTCTATGGTGTAATTCTCACCCTCCAGCTCCAAGCGTAGGTAGTTGCACAACCTTCGCATGCCGGGCTCCTCTGTGACGAATGCCCCAAGTTCGAGAACGTTCAGGTCCTCCTCGCGTGCCAGCAGGCGAATGTCTGGGGCGAGTTCGCCTGTGACTATGGTCTTGGCCCCCTGCTTCTTGGCCTCCAGTATCTCAGGCATGTCCAAGATTGATCCCGCGACCACGAATACCTCCTCGACCTGTGCGTCAAGGTCGCCGGTAAAGACCATGTTCTCGATTGACAGCTTCGCTGCGACATAGTTCGCAAAGCCGGAGTGATTCATGTCCTTGCTGGTTGTACAGACTCTTCCTATTGGTACGCTTTGTGAAAAGTCACCTACAACTGTGAAGTCGCGTACTCGTGTGAGCCCGAGTGCCTCCACGAGGGCGTCCGAGAGCCCGTCACGTGCCGCAATCCAGGGGCTGCCCATGACATACGTTGAGGTGTAGTTCTTGGTGAGGAGCCTGAGTCGAACAAGGTCGGCCCCGGTGACTCTATCGATTGCCCAGGGGAACAGAGGCCGATGTGTCACAAGAAGGTTCGCCTTCATTTGTGAGGCCTTGGTGACCACTCTTCGGGACGGGTATGTGGCCACCAACACTCGTTTCACAGTTGTCTTGATCTGTTCATGCTCTGTCTGATGGCCAACCTCAACCCGGCTCTCGAAACCATGAAGAGTGAACTCTCGCGGTGCTAGTGTTTCCAGACGCCTCAGAATCTCACGCAACGTGCCCAGCTCTATCACCTGACCAGCTTTATGGTAGACACAGTGTTGTAGGAATCACTGCTCGTGAGAAGGTTGGGCCAAGAGTTGTAAGAGTGTTTGTATTGCTACTGAGCCACTACTCCTGTTTCTACGTCGTCGATTCCTCGGACTCCTCCTCACTATCCTCATCAAATTCATCGGCGTCAAAGGCATAGAGGTCATCAATGTCGGTGTCCTGAATGGCCTCAAGCTCAGGCTCTATCTCTTCGAGCTCCGGCTCCTTGACCTTTTTCTTCTTCTCTTTCTTCGGTTTCTTCTCCTTCTTCTCTCGTACGGAAACCTCTTCCGACAGTCTATGTTTCTTCTTGAGCAGTGCCCAATACGTGGTTCTTGCTCGCCGGAGCCTGCGCATCCTTCTGAAGTCAATGGCTGATGGGTTCTGTGTCTTCCTCAGTCGTGTGAGTTCTCGCTTGAGGGCCTTCTGCTTGTTCAAGTCCTTCAACTCCGCCGTGGCAATCAGTGCAGTGAGGACTTCAGTCGTGTTATAATTGTAACGCTGAAGGTCTCCAGCGTACACGTGTCGCTTCTTTCAACTCCGTGAGAGACTCGTTTCTACTGACAAAGCCTTTTTCTCATACGGCGCTGTTGTCTGCGAAGGAGTTGGCAGCTCTGTCACCGCGGAAAGGAAAACGGACGCTCTCCATACGGGTGACGCTGGATCAGGAGATTGTTGATAGGATTGATGAGGTGGCCGGAAGCAGAGGTCGCCAGCGGTTCATCCGGGAGGCGATTCTTTGGCGCCTAGATCAGGAAATGCCGCCATTTGTCACCGAAATCATGCGCGATATTGAGGAGCTACGGAAACGTGTTGAGCGTCTAGAGTCGCTTCATGAGAAGGAAGTCCTTCTAGGAGCCCTCAATGACGTGACCCTGAGGAGAGTATGCCGAGATGATCTTGATAGGCGGCTTATCGCTTACTTCGTGAGGCACAGAGGGGCGACGACACCGGAGCTCGCTGAGGTTCTACTGAAGGACAAGAGCAAGAGGCGAACCATTCACAGCCGCATTGAGGGACTAAACAGTCGCGCCAAGGAACTCCTTGGTGTGCCGATTCTGGCCCATGAGAAAGGAGTCGTAGACGGAAAGCGCGGAGCGTGGTGGCTAATCAATACAGAGTACATTAAGAGATGAACAAGGGGGCCAGAGCAAATCTTTAAAGAACAGCCAGAGGCTCTCGTAGACGGGGCCGTAGTCTAGCTTGGATAAGGCGCCAGCCTCCGGAGTTGGTCTTCCCCGGTTCGAATCCGGGCGGTCCCGCCATCTCTCTTCTTCTGCTGTGACTTGTGGGAGTTTATATCTCCCAGTCTGAACTCATCGGCGAGGCGCCCTCAATGAGTGTTCTGAAGGACTTCGTAGGGCCGTCTGATGACGGTGTGGCCCGCAGGTTCGAGCGGTATCTGAATGGTCCTCTTGGCAAGAGGATTCTTGAGAGTCTTGAGGACAACGAGACGTTCATCATGCGTACCTCCGCGCACACACTGGAGGTCACCAAGAAGAAGGACCGTGTGACTGTGAGAGTAGTCGGTACACACTCTGACAATGCCTGTTGAATACTGCGAATGCCTAGCAGCTTGTTTCCGCAGCGAAGAGTCTATAAGACAAACGACGCACGCGGAGAACGGGGCCGTAGTCTAGCTTGGATAAGGCGCCAGCCTGCGGAGTTGGTAATCCCCGGTTCAAATCCGGGCGGTCCCGCCACTCTTTCTCCACGTACAAATCGTATGTCACTGCGTGAGGCTTAAATTGGCACCACATCTGCCTGCACACAACGTCACGGGTATGACCGTGCTAACAGGACTCTTGAGTTGCCCATCATGCAGTTCACACCTCAACGGCTTGAGAAGATTCACCGGTCTATGCAGCATGAGGGTATTGATGCGGTGGTCATCACCCGACCATCCAACATCAGATATGTTACTGGATATGACCTTCCGAGCCATGAGGTGCCTGCCGCATGCATAGTTGCCGATGATGCCCGGCCCATACTAATCGTTTCGGAGCAGCAGACGGACGGTGTCCGTCCGGAGTCGGTGATGGCTGAGGTCATGACCTACTCCCGACACGAGTTCAATGACTGGAACTTTCCACAGGGCTCGGACTTCTGGCCTCGTATTGTCGAGATTGTGCGGGATCTGGGTGTTGATAGAGGTACACTTGGCCTAGAACGGAATTGGCTGTCTGTTCGCGAGTTTGACAGCCTCAAGTCCCTCCTACCAGACGCGGGTTTCGTGGACTTCTCAAAAATCTTGTGGCGGCTCCGCCAGATTAAGGACGCCGCCGAGATCGAGGCGATACGACAGGCGGTCAGAGTGGCCGAGATTGGCATCAGAACGGGGCTTGAGATAATCGACATCGGAAAGTCTGAGACCGAAATGTCCTTGGAGATAGAGTCCGTGATGCGGGGGGCTGGAGGGCAGCTACGTGGCATTAGGGCTGCAGTATTAGTTGGTAATCATGGCCGACTGCCCTTCGCGCGACCGGGCTCGGCCAGGGTCGCCGCTGACGACCTTGTTGTCATTGACGTGACGGTCAGTTTTGCAGGATATTTCGCTGAGTTAGCGAGGACGGTTCACGCGGGGCACCCCTCTGCTGATCAACGGTCACTCTTCGAGTTTGCCCTGAACACAGTCGATGACATTGAGAAGAAGCTTGAACTGGGAGCGGGACTGGGCGATGTGGCAACGAGGACACTTCAGAATGCAAGAAGGCGTGGTCCTGATTACGTATTGTCACTGCCTCTTGGCAGCTCAATTGGCCTCGATCTTCGCGAGCCCCCATTCATTGATCCGTCCAGTACAAGTTCTGTGAGAGAAGGCTGTGTTCTCTCTATTCGGCCCGTGTGCTTCAACACCGCTCACGGCACCGCAAAAATAGCCGATATGTTTCTCATGAGCCATAACGGTTGTGAGAATCTTGCATCTCTATCACGAGAAACACTATGAACTATGGCATTCGTTGCCACTTGTGTAGCTTCTGGAACACGCCGGCGATGGTTTCAGCTCTGTCGGTGTGTTTCTCGACCTCTTCTCTTGTCAGCTCTCGAATCTGCGATGCTGGCGCACCAGAGTTGAGGCTGCGCGGCGGAATCACGACATTGGCAGGAACAATTGATCCTGGCACCAACATCACACCTTCCCCAAGTGTCGCGCCATCAAACACGACGCACCCATCGCCTATTACCACCGAGTCGCCGACGTACACTCCATGTATCACGGATGCGGTGCCAATTACGACAGCACTGCCGATGATGGCCGGGTTGTCTTTGTTGTGAGCGTGTATCACAACACTGTCTTGAACACAGGTGTTTTCTCCGATTCTGACAGGGGCCTCGTCACCTCGAATCACGGCACCTGGCCAGATGCTACTCTTAGGGCCTATGTCCACATCACCCACAATCGTTGCCTGTTCACTCACGTACGCAGTGGGATCAATCCGAGGTACGGTGTCACCAAAGGGCAGTATCGGCAATCCAACAACACTCCTCTGGATGACCAACGGCTAGAGTGTCATATAAAACATCAGGTGCTCTGTTCCTCAAGCAGTTGCTTGATGACAGCCTCGTAGTCTTCAGCATCCCGAAGGCCAACGAGCTGGTCAGAGGTGTCATATCCCTGTTTGAACCGGTTGTATATCTTGATGGTAGCAGGCTTCCCGTTGTGGTACACAAGCACACACGGGATTGCGGTGATCTCCTTCTCCATTGCGAACGCACGATACTTGTCGACATCGAGCTTCAAGAAGGCGACATTCTTGTTGTCCGCGTATTTGGCCTCCAGTCCCTCAAAGATTGGCGCGAGTGCACGGCAAGGACTGCACCATGCCGCCCAACAGTCGACTAGAACGACTCTTGTGTTCTTCACAGTATCTTCGAGTTCCTCTGGAGAAACATCTCTGACCATTGCAACTCAACTCCCGTGTGACAGAATCTGACGTTGCAGCCTTAAAGTCATACGGCAAAGAAGAAAGTGTGTGGGACAGAGTCCCACGGCGGGCTGCCTATGCAGCCTCTTCAGCCAGCAGATTCTCTATGATCTGTGTGTATACTTCCTCAGGCATAACGCCGACAAGCTTGTCTAGCTTCCTGCCGCTGCCGTCATCAAAGATCACACGGTGCCCCTCACTATAGACAATGACACTGGGAACACCTGTGATTTGATTTTGGGCGCTAAACTCCCTGTTCTCGTCCACATCAATCTTTACGACCTTGAATCCCTTGTTCGAGTACTTCTCCTCTAAGCCTTCAAGGATTGGACTGAGTATCCTGCACGGGTGGCACCACACGGCATGGCAGTCCACGAATACTACCTTGTTCTCGCTAATCACCTTGTCAAGTTGATCTGCGTTGATTTCTTCAACCATTTGCTGTTTCATCTCCCGTCGCGTCGTGCAGGCGGTTGTGTACGAAACGCGCACAACCGCTAAAAAGGATTGCGATAGGTCTCGTGAGAGAACGTCTGTCCAAGCACATCGCGGAACGAGTTTTAATGCAGAAGTCGCCTCCTGCGGGGAACTAGAGACCCCATTCCCGTGGGAGTCGGTCATCTCACCTAAAATGCGTATGGATTGGGACAGCAATTGGCATGGCCTTACTGTCGGTGCATAAAGCTTGATAAGCCGAGACCGGCCGAGAGCTTTGTTCCCGGTGCGTTCTCATGCCTGTGTTACACTGTGCCAAGTGTGGGTCTAGGTTGGACATATTCAAGAGTGGAAACATCTGGACGGTACGGTGTACCACGTGTGGTGCAGAACTCCTTGTCGATGGTCGCAAGAAGGATTTGTTTGACGCCTATGATGAGTACACCCGCGCGGTCGTTTCCGGTAAGATCACCACGCATAGCAGTGCCAAGGCTAGGCGTCGACCAAAGGTCACGACACGCTCCAAGCGTTCTCAGAAGCGCGGTTCGCGTTTCGAGCCTGTCGAGACCGTACAGGCAGTTCGCGAGAAGATTGAGCAGGGTGGTGCGAGAATCGACGATCTTCCTGAGGCGCTCCGCATACTCGTTGAGGCACGCCGCGACTATCTCGTCAGATACCGTTACATGCCTCCCACAGAGGCCGAGTACGGGTGTTCTATTGATGACCTCTCGATTCCACGAAGAACACGAGAGGGCCTGCGAGCAAGAGGCATATCTCACCTTTACGACTTCCAAGAGCGCGCGTATCACTCAATCCTCGACGGCGCAGATGTGGTGATTGCGGCTCCCACGGGCCAGGGGAAGACAGAGGCCTTCATTCTGCCTATCATCACCCGCTTGGTCCGGAACATCGACGATGCGTTCATGAATCCAGGTGTTCGTGCCCTCCTCATCTATCCGACGAAGGCACTTGCCCGTGATCAGTATGAAAAGATTCGGGAACTATGCAAGAGTGCAAGCCTCACAGTTGCGGTATTCGACGGTGACGTGACGCAGGCGCAACGTCAAAAGATCTATGACCGTCCTCCCGACATTCTACTCACGAATCCTGACGTTTTGCACTATCATCTTGGTTGGAGTAGGTCACGACTTGTTCCGCTGTTGCACACAGTGCAGTATGTCGTACTGGATGAGATTCATCTGTACACAGGCTCCATGGGCACGAATGTATTCTACATTCTCAAACGACTGGAATTGGAGGCCGGAGCATTCCAGAAGATTGGTGCTTCTGCCACGGTTTCCAATCCCAAGGAGTTCGCCGACCTTCTCTTCGATAGCGATGTGCAGCTGATTGAGTCGAAGAGTGCGAGGCGAGGCCCTGTTCACTTCTTCATGTACTATCCTGGCAATAGGAGCAAGTACAGCATGATCACAGACATCGTCCGTATTCTCCTGCGAGGAGGCTTCAAGACGCTCGTCTTTGGCAACACACACACGGAGGCTGAGCTTCTCAATGTTCTTCTCCGTCAGCAGGGCGTGAAGTCCATGGTCCACAGAGCGGGCCTCTCCAAGAGCTACCGCAGGAACGTCGAGGACAGTTTCAAGAAAGGTGACCTGCCAGTCATCGTTTCGACACCCACACTTGAGCTGGGAATTGACATCGGCAACCTGGACTGTGTCGTCAGCATGATTGTGTCTATAACGAGGCTCACTCAGAGAATCGGGCGGGCCGGTAGGAAGGGGCAGGAGAGTGTGGCGGTCCTTGCTCTACGGGAGAATGATCCCATATCATCGTTCTATCGCCATGAGCCAGACAAGTACTTCACTGACATCGACGCGGCATACATGGAGCCGGGCAATGAGGTGGTCGGCTACTACCAGTTGATTGCAGCTGCGATGACTGGGAAGCTCAATACAAAGATGTTTCCGCGCCAAGGTCACATAATCGAGGCTCTTGAACGAGATGGCATAGTATCAGTCGACAAAGATGGAAACGTACGGGTTGTAGACTTCAACACGGCTAGAAAGAAATGGAGGAGCTATAACATCCGTGGGATTGGCGACACGGTTGAGATCAAGCATGGTTCCACAACCCTGGGGTCACGAACTATGCCCATGGCCGCACAGGAGCTTCACCCAGGTGCCATCTATCTTCACGGAGGAAAGAGCTACAAGTCTGTGGACTTCAAGTACCGGCCAGGCTTGGGACGTGCCATGGTGGAACCTTTTGAAGACAAGAGGATGTATACTCGTCCACTGTACTCAACAATGCCTCGAATCGTGGAAGTACACGAAACCAAGCGCATCCTTGGATTGAACGTTTCATATTGCACACTTGAGATGACACAGACGGTCACCGGTTATATCATGAAGGAGACCGGGAGCGGCAAATTCCTTGGACGTGAAGACCTCGATACGCCCTTGGTGTACAAATACCTGACTAGGGGCTTTGCCTTTAGAGCCCCCTCTCCCAAATCCTCTGTGAACGATTACCTTCAGGGCAGGTTGCAAGACCTCTCTGGGCCGCCCATGGGCACAGCTGAACTCTACGGTGGCGCCTTCCACGCCCTTGAACACGTTCTCATTGAGTCAAGTGACATGTTGACTGGGGGCGGTACACGAGAGATTGGGGGTGTGTCCATGGGCGACTCGGGTGTGATCTTTGTCTACGACGGGAGTCCGGGCGGCAATGGCGCATCGCGACTTCTCTTTGGTCGGCTGCCCGAGGCTTTCTCGAGAGCGAAGACAATCTTGTCAAAGTGCGACTGCAGGAAGGTCGACGGATGTCCCCTATGCACATACTCTTACCAGTGTGGCAACAACAATCAACCTCTGTTCAAGCTGGGAGCCCTCGATAGTGTGGAACAGATTCTTGCGGGTACGAAGACTGACTTCGACAGGGAAACGTACTCGGGTCACGAACCACTAGTATAGAAGACATGGTGACAATCAATGAATAGCGAAACTAGACTGATAGTTCAGAGGGGCCACGACGGTCCCGCAAGGCGAGGTATCTGGAGATGTTCCGGAGCGGAGGTGGCGACCCCCGCTCTCTTGGGCCCCGGTTCGTTGCCCGATGTCGACATTGTATACGGTGCACCCGATGAGCTTCACCTATTTGACTATCGAGCCAAACTGATTGTTCACCAGTCAATGCTTCATGACCATCATCCCAATCCCCAAGAGGGGTGTGAGGCTGTCGTCTTGGAGATGATTCCCACGCTGTCGGGAGTGTCCGGCATGTCCGAGAGGCTCGCTGAAACTACCGTGCTCGAACAGCTGCGCTGGGCGGAGGAGTGCGAGCCAGAGAAACGGTCTCGCTTGGTGCTACGAATACCACGATCAATGGGCCCTGAGGGTCTCGATCGCATTGTGTTTCGTGCGCATGAACTTGGAGTCCATGCTGCTGCCTTCGAATTCGACGGCATGTTCTCACAACGAGACCTCGCCTCTGCGGTTCTGAGGAGCAGGCTACCTGCCGACTGGCTGGCTATCGCCCTTGGCCGTATCGAACCGTCTGCCATTCCTCTTCTCTACTATCTTGGCTTTGACGTACTCGATGTCAGCCATACCGAGGAGGCAGCCCATCTTCGTCGTCGCCTCTGGTGGAATGGCCACGAAGACGTATCGTCACTCTCTGAGGGGCGGTATTGTTCCTGCCGTGCGTGTTTGAACGCAGAGGAGTCGAACGAGCCACTGGAGAACATTCTCTTGAGCCACAACATAGACATATATCGCATGGTCATTTCGCAGGCACTCGACGCAGCGTCCAGAGGTCTGCTCCGTTGGCTCGTGGAGTCAATGACCCATGCCTCTCCTGGACTTGCAAGCCTCTTGCGTCGTGTTGACTCGGCCCTCTACTCATATCTCGAGGAATTTAGCCCGGTCGTTGGCTCAGGAGTGATGCCGCTCATTGGGCCGGAGTCATACAATGCTCCTGCAATCAAGAGGTTTCGAAAGCAACTTGAGTCGAGATACAGTCCGCCGTCGTGGAAGCAGGTCGTGCTATTGCTGCCGTGTTCAGCTCGGAAACCATACTCGGAGTCGCGTTCTCACAGGAGGTTTGCTCAGGCCATCGAGTCTGCGCTGGGAAGCGCCCGAAGGGCCGTTGCTGAAACAATCATAACCTCCCCCCTTGGAGTGATTCCGCGCGAGCTCGAACGAATCTACCCTGTCGCTAACTATGACATTCCTGTGACTGGTGACTGGGACGCGGAGGAGATCTCCATAGCGGCCGATGCGCTAGTTTCGCATCTACGCAAGTTTCCACCATCCGTGGTGGTTGTGGCTCATGTTTCTGGTGGATATGGCGACGTAGTCCGTGTGGCAGAGTCACGTATCAAGCAGAGCATAGTATTCACCGTGGATGCCCAACAGTCTGTGTCAACACGGGAGTCCCTGAGTTCTCTCAAGGCCACATTATCAGACCTCAGGGAGATTCTCCGATTGAAAGGTGGTAAAGAGAACTTGGTGTTGGAAACCCTTCGGGCCACGGCAGACTTTCAATTCGGCTCTGGGGCCGCGGGTCTTCTTGTGCCCGAGAATGCTAGGTTTCGAGGCAAGCTCTACCATACAGTGACATGCAAGGTTGAAGGTGAGCAGCTGTTCTCATATATCGCATCCAATGGGATGCTCTCGCTCACACTCCGTGGTGCAGAACGTCTCTCCGGGCTCGGGAGGTACTGGGTCAAGTTTGATGGCAGGGAGATTGGCGGGGGCTCGTTGTTTGCCGTGGCAGTGACCAGTGCTGACCCACAGATACGGCCCGGGGATGAAGTCATAGTTCTGAATCAGCATGACGACGTAGTGGCAGTTGGTCGCAGCGAGATGTCTGGTCGTGAGATGTGTGAGTTCGACAATGGTCGCGCGGTTTCAATCCGGCATAAGGTGAAATGAGATGAGCGAGGAGTTCGAAGAGATTAGGGAGCTCGTTGCACACGAGAGTCTAGCCGCAAGGGGTTCATCGATTGTTGTGCGTCGCAGGAGAAACCCGCGTCGGCCGGCCTCTGTCTGGTCCACACAATCGCTCATCGGCGATACCGTGGGCACAGCATTCTCGATAGTCCTGTCCACGGTTGGTTGTTCGTATGCTCGAAGCACATCGGGAGGCTGCACAATGTGCAGCTATCTATTGGACGGCACTGGCGGGGATGTGAGCTCGGAGAATCTTGTCGCCCAGTTTCGAAATGCGATGAGCAAAACGGAGGGTATTGAGGCCCCACTGTCCATAAAAGTCTACACCAGTGGTAGCTTTCTCGATGATACTGAGGTTTCCTCCGATGCCAGACGAGAGATCCTTCGAATCATCGCTACAGACCAGAGAGTGCAGCACGTCGTTCTCGAGTCCCGGCCAGAATATGCCACCGAACCGAAGATGCGGGAGATTCGTGACATTCTTGGAGAACGCGATGTCGAACTGGGTATGGGCCTAGAGAGCAGCAATGACCGCGTCCGACTGGTGTGTGTCAACAAGGGCTTTACACGGGAGGAGTTTCGTCTGGCCGTCGAACTTGCAAAACAACATGGCATCGGAACGCGCGCTTATGTCCTAATCAAGCCGCCCTTCTTGAGTGAGGGTGATGCTCTTGCTGATGCAGTGAACACGATAATCGACGCAGCGAACATGGGTGCGACGACAGTTTCAGTGAATCCCGTCAACGTCCAGCGTCATACGCTAGTAGAGCGGTTGTGGGATGCAAATGCCTACCGGCCTCCGTGGCTCTGGACCGTGGTGGAGGTTCTGACTCGGGGCCGACGAAAGATACCAAAGGATGTGCTTCTTGTGTGCGATCCGGTGGCGGCAGGAAAGAAGCGCGGAGCCCACAACTGTGGCCTGTGCGACTCGACAGTCACCCAAGCAATACGTAGGTTTTCGCTCACGCAAGATCCTGAGTCACTCGCTAACCTTGACTGCAGTTGCCGGAGTCTATGGCTTCATGCATTGAAACACGAGGCTCTGGTGCCCGTTGTTCACGACTATCATCTGGACTGATTCTAGGAGTCTAAATACTGTGAGTGGGACCCATACGTAGAACTCCCGGTGGTCTATGAGGCGACTAAGGTCGTTCCCAGGTGGCCCCGAGTGGCTGCGGAGTCGAGCACATGGATTCCAAGCAACGCAGTACCATAGCAATACCACACAGAGAACAGACTGTCGAGCCCACCGGCTTGCGCGAGGCTATCTCTGAGGTATTCTCACAGAGGAGCTACACAGTGTTCCTCGGAACGGCATGGGTGTTCTATACGTTCGAGGTCCTGTACATTTTTTACAATCTCTATCTTCGAAGCCTCGGTTGGGGCTTTCTCCTGATAGGGCTCGTCGGTGGAGCCAACATGGTGATTGCTGCCGCCTCGAGGATTGCAGGGGGATATCTCGGTGACATCACAGATCGTCGACATCTTGCCGTGGCAGCAATGTTGTTTGGTGCAGTGACATTGATGATTACAGGACTCTTCACACAGCCGTTTCTCTTGGTGCTGGCCCTGCTGATCTATGCGACAATGAACCTAGTGAAGAGTGGCTCTTCTGCCTACGTCATGGACAAGGTACCTCGTAGACACAGCGGTCTTGCGTTGTCAATATTCTCGGCCGGACGGGTCCTCGGTGTGGTTACGCTGATTATGTTGAATGTATTGGTTATAGTCGAAGGCTTCGGCCAAGGCTTTCGTACGTTGGCGCTTGTGGGTGGCACGGCTCTACTCATGAGCGCGATTGCCAGGGCTGCATGGCTTGACTCCTCCCGTCCTCACGGGGAAACTCGTAGTGTCGCACTCTGGCATGATTTCCTGTCCAAGAACTGGCGTGCACTGCGCCTACTTGTCAAGATGCTCCCGGGGGCGGTCGTGATAGTCGTGCTCGATTCTGTGAGCGATGGCTTGTTCAAATTCGGTGCGCTCCTCTACTCAAACGAGTTTCTGGGAGTGTCGATATCGGGTATCGGTACAATCATGACGGCGTATCTTCTCATATCGGTACCACTACTGCTCAAGGTGGGGCGTCTGGCGGATACCAGTGGTCTGCGAAGGACAGCAATGCGTGTCTACGGCATAATGCCTCTGTCCATGTTGTTGATCCTCTTGGCCCCCATGTTTCCCTTCTGGGCGCCAGCCGGCGTTGTTGCGACAGCCAACAACATCATGCCCGGCCTTGGTGCGTTGTTCACCACAGTCTTTGTTGCGATAGTTCTCAAGTATGTGAACGATGGCCTATGGTGGCTGCTACTATTCACAATAGTTCGAAAGAACCTCCCTCGGAGGGACACCGCGAAGTTCTTAGCTCTCTTCTGGGCGTTGGTCAGCGGATTGGGGGCATTGGGTCCGGTGATTGGCGGAGCAATCTTTGCTCTCGGCAGCCCGGCTCTTGTCTTTGTCATTGGCCTTGCAATCAACATTGCAATCCTTGCAGTGATACACCGGAACGGTTTCACTGGAGTGCAGGGAACCGATAGCTGACCATGGGAAACTATTATAGCAGAATGGCCGGCCATCCTTTCGTTCATATTCTTGGTGGTCCGTAGAATGGCAAAGTACGTCACTCGCGTCAGTGTATGGTTCTATTCTGAGGGTGCGTCACCTGCACTTGTGATAAAGAAACTACTTGAACTGGGGTTCACGCCTGTGCGTGGTGCCTTTGATTTCGTCTATGAGCACAAGCAGAACGACATGAGTGAGAAAGACTTGGGCAGTGCGATACTTGAGATTGCCAACGCACTGCACGAGGCGCTCAAGGGGTTCAAGGTCTGGTACAACCTCGACACACATCCCGCTGAGAGGGATGCCGACTATATTCCCCTTGAGGACATCGACGCTGAACTAGAGGCGACTAGAAGGGAACTTACAGAGCTTGAGAGTGAGATTGAGCAATAGCCTGTTTTTGAAGGCCGGGTGGGCTAGGGGGAATTGCTGAGAATCCCCCCTAGTCCAGAAGGAGGGTAAACTAGGTGAGTGTCTAGTCCGAGGTCACCTCGGGCTCGCGGCGTTCATATTCGCCCTCGCCGCGGACTGTCACATTCAGTTTCTTCTTGTCGCCGGGGTTCATCCGTGGCCATACCCATGTCATGGTCGTGCCGTCTTCAACGCTATCGAGTCGCGGCGCATCATCGCTCGGCTCGATAGACACGTACTCGAACCCTGGCGGAATCCAGTCGACCACTGTGACGTTCTCTACTGTGACCTCTCCACGATTCTCGACGACCAGCATCACGACATACTCGCCTGGCTCGGAGCCGCGATTGATGGCCTTCTTGGCTGAGATGCGGCGCTTCTTGTACACAATCCCAAGCTTGTGACCATCCTCGGGGCTGGCGACATCGATGACGGTTCCAGCCGGATGAATGTTGGCCTCGCAACGGATTGGGCTGGGATACTCCTTCTCGGGACGACTCTTCCAGGCCATTATCGCATAGTTGATCTTGATGCTCTGTCCCGGGTGGAGCTCGCCGACACCGTCCTTGAGGTTCGTGAACTTGAATGTAAGAGTGTGCGGGACCTCCGGGTTCTGATCATCGGGCTCGATTGTAAACTCGTAGTCACCTGTGTATTCCTCACCCGCAATCCAGATGGTGATATGCTCCTTCTTGGGAGGCATCACGTCATCGGGAAGGTGGTCTACGACTGTGACCTCGTTGAGTCTGGCCGTGCCTGCATTCTTGACCTCGATTGTGACCTCTACCGGAGTCTTGTCAAAGCTGTTGACCTCGGGCGGGTCAAACTCCTTGGAGTACTCTATCTTGTAGACGGGGATGCTCTGGGGGATCTTCTCGACAGTACCCAGCACCCGCTTGGTCACGACACGCGTGGGGGTGTAGATGACCTCATGTGTGACCTTTGGTGGAGTCTTGCTATCCACCTCGAAACTGGCACTCCAAGACTCTCCAGGTTTCAACTCCACGGCTGGGCTCTCGTCAATCATCTTGACCTTCTCGCCACCGTCCTCCGGCGTGAGATAGACCTCTGCCTTGTCAATGCGAACGACGAGATCGCTCTCATTGCTGCATTCCAGAGTGCACTCCCAGTGGTTAGGCTCTGTTTCTGCAGTGTCAACGCCGGTCAAGAACTCGGTCAGGGCTGTCAGGTCTGGGTCAAGTGTCGACCTCTGCTGACCCTCTGCACGGTACGTCACAGTGACCTCGCCGCCATTGACGACCTCGATGTCCTCGACAGTCGCCGTGGCTGTGATGACAATCTTGCTCTCCTCGTGAGGATAGATCACAAAGTCCTTCCAGACGACCTGTTTGGTTCCCTCATCAAACTCAGCGGTTCCTGATTGTACCGACTCGATAGCGACATCGGTCAGTTGTGGCGGAATGGTCTTGTTGAGTATGATGTTATCAATCTCGCCGTCTGTTTCATTCTTGAGCCTGATGGTGATTCTGACGGGGTTGTCCTTCCCATGGGCGTATGCCCAGTGTGGCTCCTCGACGTCTACGCTGCGGCATGTGTCGAAAGTTTCCTCCACGGTCAGGAGCGGAGCATCAATGTCAATTGTGTACTCTTGGCTCCACTCACCACCAGCCTCAATCTCGCCTGCGTTGAGCGTTTCATCTTCAATGTTTGTTCTCTCACGGGAGTCGGCAAGAAGTACTCTGACATTCCATATCCGGCAACGGTCTGAAATGTTCTTCACACTGAGGACCCCGCTGGCCTGAGCGTTCAGCTGCTCGCTCAACTCTCCAATGGTTGTTTCCTCGGTTTCCTCAAGATCTATGACGACTCTCTTTTCCTCGCTCAATTCACACTCACCCACCTATCTACTGTGTCACCCTCCGGGTGTTCTCTGACCCATCAGGTACCAATCCGGACTCAGGACACGCTGAACCTGAACTCATATCCTGCCGCCCACTCCGCTGTCACGGTCTGTCCCGGCTCCATCACGAGGGGCGTGCACCCTTGGGCAAACTGGTCCACATATTTCTTGAACTTCACAGTCTGCTCATCAGACTTCCATCGCATGGCTATCCCGAGCTTCGCCTGCGAGTCTATGCACAGACTCACGGCGTCCTTGACGGCGAATACTTCGTCACCGCCTATTGGTACCATGAGGATATCAGTTTCGAATTGGCCGAACGGCCCCCTGATCACCGTGTCGCCCACATATGCAACTCGCATCTTTCCCATCTCGATATACAGCCCGAGATTTTCTATTCTCTCCCCGGTGTCGGGGTCGCGCCTACTGAGTGGATGCGCTGTGACCCTTAGTCCGGGGATCTCATAGGGCTTGTCGGGCTCGAGAACGTGAAGCAACCATGGCTTCCCTCCCTGTTCCTTGACCTTCTCGATGGTCTCTTCGTTGCCCAGTATCCATGCGCGTGAGTTCTCCGCAATGGTTGTGGCATTACCCACGGCGTCATCCATGCGGTTTGTGATGATTATCACTCGGACCTCAACGTCATCGGGAACAGTGGGCGAACCATCCCAGATACCGGGATTCAGCAGAACTGAGGTCTCCTCGGACTCAAGGAGAAACGACGTGTGCCCAAAGTACGTGATGTTCAGCAATTAATCACACCCTTCATCCGGATTTGGTTCCCTCTGAGCCAGAAATACTTGCGTCATGTTCTCGTGGCCCTCATGGCTTAAAAGACAATTGGAGATGAACCAGCACCTCTCTTCAAGAGCGCGGTTCCGGTAGCTCGCCTCTCACGAGTGGCAAGCTTTTATCTTCTGGGAGGAATGACTTCGTTGGGGGCAGCCCAACTGCATGAGGCCATCCCCAACGCAGCGAGAGGGCGCAGATGATTGAGCGAATACTGTCGAGAAACTTTCGGAAGACATTGCGTGCCATTTTCAGAGACATCTCGACTTATCAGAAGAGGGAGGAGAACGAGCGGCTCAAGCTGGATGAGGCGCGCATCATGCGCGATTTGTCAGAGAGCATCATTCCCCATCCCACCAATCAGCCTCTCGAAGAAGACTATCTGGTTGCAGCAATTGACGGCTCCGGGAGTCCTGACTTTGTTGTAATTAACGACATCCGGATTCACCTTTTCACATCCGCAACGGTGGTCTTCCATACCGGCACCCGCGACGGCAGACTCTTCCATGAGATTAATCCGGTTGAGCTCAGTGAGGCTCTTGGCACTGGCCAGCCTCGTATAGATTTTCACTGGCACACAGGTGTCAAGGAGGATACCCTCACCAAAGTGGCAGAAACCATAGCCCACTTTTATCCTGTGAAGTTTGAAGACCTTATTCTTCCATTCTTTAGGGATTGGCTCGGTCAGGATGATTTGAACAGCTTCGAAAACCTGGGCGAAACCGAATATGGTCCGTATGTGAATGAGCTCTCAGACTTGCGATCCCTGCTCTCACGTGCTCCAGCTCTAACAAATGCCGCCATTCATGACGAGCTTCGCAAGGTGTTCGAGTATGACGCCGCGCGACGGCTAATTGAGAGCAAGTTCAAACCGAGGTACCTACTCCTCGATGGCTCGCTGTCCATATTCACTCATCTCATGCGAAAATACCCCACCATGCCAAGTGGTTTCATACTCAGGCATTTGTTGGAACTCGCACGGAAGAAGGGTGTCATTGTGTGCGCTATCAGCAAGAATCACACCGTGCCAGCCGCACATCAGATAGCTCGGGCTGTTCGCAAGAAGTCCGGTGGTTCCAAGTGGTTCTGTTTTCTGCCCTCAAAGCGCGAACCAGGTGGAGAGCTTCACATCTATGAGAACAGGACGTACATCCCACCAATACTTGCCGTATCGTACCTCTTCAGCTTCTCAGATGAGAATCGCCCATCGCGTGTGGACTTTGACAGAGTATGGTGGGAGAAACACGTACTGGACACTGATTCAGAAACCATGAAAGAGAAGGCGAAACTAGTGTTCAGAGATCTTGAGTTCATGTCGCGCGATGCCCGTTGGTATGGCTATCCGGTTCCACTTGGAGTCGCCCACGAGAGGTGTGTGCTGAGGAGGGACGATCTCCGCATGGCTCGCGAGATTGCCAGGGGCCTAATACGAAACGTCGGTCTTGATTCTGGAAAGTTGGATCCGTTGCGTGAGGACTACAACATGTGAGGTGCGATTGTCTTGGCTGTCGACAAAGACCAACTCGGTGAAGCATTTGGAATTGTGAGTGTTGGTAATCAGACTGTGCTGGAGATAATGGGCAGCAATCGCGACATCTGTGTCGGGGAGTTGTTCATGATATACTCCCGTCGTGACGACCATGAGCGGGTGTTTTTCTTTCGCGTCTTGGAACTGCAGAACTATATCCGCCAGGTGGACGACCTTCCTCGTGTTGCTGGCACAATGCTTGTGGAGGGTGATGCATATCTGGCGGGAATCGAGAGGAACATGCTCCTCGCCGTGGGCGGCCGCCTGCTTGGCTATGCCGAGCGTGACACACCAACTGGCGGATGGGTCTTCAGGTCGCCACGTCGCCTCCCAGACCATCTTGCTCCTGTTTTTCGTCCGCTCCCAGGTACCTCCGACGAGATTGTTGCCCAGCTGCTTGGACCCCAAGTGGAGGGTGACATATACATCGGCGATTTCCAAGTGGGCGAGGCGGCTTTGAATGTACCCGTGAAGATTCCAGCACGGTTCCTACCGATGCACTTGGGAATCTTTGGGTCCACCGGTGCGGGAAAGAGCAATCTGATGATGGTGCTGATAAAGTCCCTCATCGATAACAACATGGAGGTCTTGGCTCGCCACGGCGATGGTCAGAGAGTTTCCGCCTTCTGTATCGACCCTCACGACGAGTTTGCAAGAGGAATTGATAGATACGGCATTCAGAGTATCGTGGAGGCCATGGATCGCGCCACGCGCTCTCAGGTGATTGGCGAGTTCTATTATCTGACCACTCACAAGCAGGCAACTCCACGCGAGATCAAGAGATATGCAAAGGAGATTCGCATCCTATGGTCTGAAATTCAGCCACGTGACCTCTACTCCATAATGGACTTTACACCACAGATGGCTGCTTTCATTGACACGGTATACTCGCAGAAACGCGAGGAATGGATTGCCACAATCCTGGAGATGGATGAGGAGAATGCGGGAGGGGTTCCTGCGGGCACACTCCGAGCTGTGCAACGCAGGCTGCGGTTTGTGGAGCGTTCGCCAATCTTTCAAAAGACTGGGGTCTCTGTTATGCCCCTCATCTTCGAGGCCATGGAAACCGGCCGCGTCTTGGTTGTTAATACCAGTCTGATGAGCGACATGGAGCAGTTCTTGCTGACCACAATTGTGACGAGAACTCTGTCTGACCTCAGACGTGCTGTGAAGAGCAGCGGAACACTGGCCGACTTTGACCGTCAGGCGCAACTCAGACTTCCCACAGGTTTCTTCAGGCGCATTGTTCAGAAGGCCCGTGCGTTCTATGGCATTGGCTCGGGCGATGACGCTCCAGTGCGAGATCCTCGAGACCTCCCGGTGCTCCTCATCACCGTGGAGGAGGCCCCATCTATTCTCAATCCCGAGTTGATGAAGGGGCAATCCGTGTTCAAGGACATCTCCCGCCAGGGCAGGAAGTTCAACATCGGTCTGTTGGTCGTCAGCCAGCAAGTCAGTGTTCTCGACAATGTCATCCTCAGCCAGATGAACACCGAAATCAACCTACGTCTCGGGAACGAGCGTGAGATTCAGGCGTGTATCGAGAACGCAAGTGTTAACATCTCTGGCTTCGATGATGAGTTCCGGGTCATGGGTCGCGGCGAGGGAATAGTGACAGCATCATATCGTGAGCTTCCGCTTCCTGTTCGCGTACCCCTCTTCGATCACATCTTCGAACGTGACCGCCATCGATATAGGCAAAGCTCTGGTAGGCCGACCCGGAAACATGTCATCTGAGGTGCACTGATGGAGGCTCGTATCGCTCATGTTTCCGACACCCATCTGGGTTTCTCCCCACGCGAGGGCGTCAAGCAGAACGTGTGGGGTGAGGAGATGCGTTCCCGTCTCCTAGAGAATGACTTCTATGAGCGATTCGCAGAGGTCTTCGACCGCATCGCAGCTATGGATCCGCCAGTTGATTTGGTGGTGCACTCGGGCGACCTCTATGACTCCCCATGGGACAAGAATCCCTCGCAGCCTCCCGTGGTGGCACAGGAAACCGCTATAGCAGTGCTGCAGAAGTTCACAGCGCGAACGGGAGTTCCTGTCCTGATCATTGAGGGAAATCACGGGCTTTATCGAACCCGGGATGTCAGCCTGCTGGACCTGCTGCGCATCTCGGTGCCAAACGTGCATGTGGCCACACAGGTGGACCTCAAGCGTGCCTTTTCCGAGGGCAAGCCACTGAAGTTCTCGTTTGACAAACTGGATGTGTTCTGTTTTCCGTTCATCGAGAGAGCGGTTCTCGAGTCTGCAGATCTCATGCAGAAGTTCAATGAGTGGATATCCGAGGTTCAGAAGCCGAGCCGCAAACGAATCTCTGTGGCAGTATCACATGGCATGGAGCTCGATAGGTCTCTCTATACTGAGATCTTTACCCATCACTACGAGTACGTGGCACTGGGCCATGACCACAGACAGCGCAAGCTCTACGACAATGCTTGGTACGCAGGCTCTCCTGAGCGCTGGAGATTTGATGAGGCAGGCCTAGACAAGGGCTTCCTAGTTGTGACATTACATCGCGGTGAAATGCCAAGCGTAGAGCGCCATCTCTTGGAGTTTCGTCGCCCTGTCTTCAACGAGCGTATCAATGTCAAGTCTCAAGACACGCCACAGTCTGTGGTGGAGCGTGTGAGGGCATGGTTTGAGGAAAAGGGTCTTCGTGCCAGCTGGGACCCTGATACAGCTGCGCGGGTGAGGCTACGATTTGAGGGGGCGACGCGCGCACTGGGCAGCATCGAGCTTGCGGCTGAACTTGATGCGCTTCGTTCCGAAATCCTCCGAGAGGGCTCGGAATACAATGTTGCTCAGTTTGTGTGGGCTGTGAGGGTCGAGGAGAGAGAACACAACGCCCCTGCCTACAGTGATATCGAGTCCGAGTACCTGATTGAGAATCCCGAGCAGGACTTCCGTGAGTATCTTGGAACCCTTGAGGTCGACCCTCGATACGACCCCGAGTTGCTGACGAAGATCGCAGTACGTGCGCTAGAGTTCGCAGTGTCTGGGACGGAGGAGCATCTGACAATCGATACTCTGGAGGAGGATGAGGCTTGAAGATACTGCGCTTGGAACTCACTAACTTCAAACCCTTCAGGCGCCTCGAGCTTCCTCCGGAGGGCGAACTCCCCGACGGACTGATTCTCATCAGAGGCCCCAACTCGACCGGCAAGTCCTCGATATTCGAGGCGATTCTTTGGGCGTTATGGGGAGCGAACGCTGTTGCGCTCAAGAATGAAGATCTCATCAACACGAACTCTACCTTCTGCAAAGTGGTGCTCGAGTTCGTGGTGGCCGGCACGACGTACAAAATCGAACGCTCCTACGACCCAGCCAACCAGACAAGGGTGATTCTCTACCGTCTTGTTGACGATCACTGGCGACGAATTGCTGACAAGACCCGCACCGTTGCGAGAGAGATAGAGCAAATCTTGAATCTACAGCTCGACCAGGCTCTGAACACACTTCTGGTCCGCCAAGGCGAGGTCGCACGCATAGCACTCGCGCCTCCGAGCGAACTTCGAGAACTTCTAGAGAGGGTCTACAACATCAAGATTCTAGAGGACATGAGTCGCCATTTAGGAGATCTTGAGGATGACCTCAGTGTTCGTATCAAGACGCTTCGCGACGAGTACACGCGTCCGGAGGTTCTGGAAGAACAACTTGCCCAGACCCAAGCACGTGTCACAGAGCTGGAGGCCGAGGCGTCAGAGAAGCGTGAGGAGCTAAAGGCCCGCAGGGAGGCCCTCGACAGGTTGCCTGACCCTGTACTCATCGATCAACTGGACAGACTATTGCAACAAATCTCGGACATCGAGCGGGACATCGAGAGAATCAAGAGAGAGAAGGAGCGCGACCTGAAAGAGGCCGGCCTGCCGGTGAGTGCCTCAGAGGCCATTATCAAGAGGCAGAGCGTGTTGCGCAAACAGGTTGAGCGCATTGACAAGGAGATATCTACTCTCACGATTCAGATCGCAGAGATGGACCAAGAGATTGGTGCGATAAGAGGCCGTGAGAAGGACCTACGAAGGAAGATTCAAACTCTCAGGGCTGTGAGTGCCGACAGCGAGGGGGTGGCACGTTGTCCAACCTGCTCGAAACCGCTCACAGGTGATGAACGTGACTCCATAGTTGCCGAATACGAGAATGAGATTGAGTCTGGGAAACAACGACTATCAGAGATTACCAAGCAACGCAAGTCTGCTGAGTCCAGAATTCGCGAACTCCGCGATCGACTATCTCAGACGGAGTCTGCTCTGCAGGCTGTGAACAGGGCGGCATCTCGTGACAATGAACTCCAGCAGGTGATGGAGTCGCTGGAGTCCGCGAAATCGGGCCTTGAGAGCACCCTTCGGGAGGCTGGCGTCAAAGACATTGCATCTCTCCTCGAAACTTACGGGGCGAAGGAGCTGTCGGGACTCAAGACTCGCCATGGTGTTCTCAAGGAGCAGATCAGGGCTCTTGAAAACAGACTGGCGCAGATTGACCGTGAGATTGGGAGGGCCCGTGCCGAGATCGCGGCCATAGAAAAGCGCATTGAGAAGATGCGTCAGACTGGTGCAGAGATTCAAGAGATGGAGTCTATTCGGGACCACACGAAATACGTCAGATTGAATCTAGTGAGGGGCTTCGTGGCCGATTGGGTATTCCAGAAGCGTCTCATTGGCATTATCCGTACGGCAACGAAACAATATGTCACAGAGTTCACGAACGGACAATACACACAGATTGACCTGATTCCTACACCCCCACGAGGCCGTTCAGGGCCAGGATTGGCGCTCAGCATTCGTGACGAGCGGGACAATGTCACTAAGACGAAAGAGAAGATCAGCTTCGGGGATCGCACGGCCATCAGTCTTGCACTACGTCTTGGAATTAGCAGAACAATGAGCTCAATCAGACCCCTGAAGGATAGTCCTGCTCTCTCCCCACGAGTGCGATGTGTGCTGCTGGACGAACCGCTTGGTGGTCTTGACCGGCAGAGGCGCCTCTCAGTCGTGGCCAATCTGGTCAATGACAAGAGTTTCCAGCAGATTCTTCTAATCACACACACTGACATCCAGAGCTGGCAGGGCGTGCCTGTCATTGATGTTCAAAAGACCGATGGGGGCAGCACCGCAGTCCTTAGACTCTCAGATGAGTCGTGACTCATCGTGTCGCTGTTGGACAAGTATAAGAGTCGGGTCCAACAGTTGAAGACCATGTTTCCCCGGGTTGTGGGAAGGAGAATCACACGTTTCCTCTTGGAGTACTGGTTGCTATTCGTAGTATTAGCCCTTGGACTGTACGTCTGGGTGGAGGTATTCAGGGCTGCCCTGACCGACTATCTGGACTCATCGGTCTGGGTGTCGCGGATGGTGTGGTTGGGCAAGGGCGAGTTCCAGTTATTCGGGTACACGGTGCAGTACCAGCTCGAAGGCTATTCTGACTACTCATTCTACTACGTTCATTGGGGAAACAACATGCTCAATGGGATTCTCCCGTATTGCGAGGAGTTTGGTCACATAGAGCTGGAAGGTGTGACAAACAACAACGGACTCTACATATTTCCTCCACTCTATGCATTGCTCTACGCCGCAGGCGTTGCCCTCAATCTTGATGGCTATTGGGGCATCGGACTTCTTCTTGCAGCGTTCGGCTACTTGACAGCCTTGCCGACCTACGGCATCGCAAAGGAGCTGTCAGGCAATCGTCATGTAGGAGAGGCTGCGGCTCTCACATACCTACTCAATCCGAACGTGCTGTACCACATCGACTTTGCATGGCTAAATCCCTCGCCCTTCATATTCTTCTTCTTTCTCGGGTTCTACTTCTTGGTGAAGAACCACAGGCACCTTGGTACGGTTTCAATTGTAGTTGCAGCCCTCTTCAAGCAGACTGCATGGTTCTTGGGCTTCCCACTTGTCGTGTATCTGCTGATTCGTCCCAGACCCATGCGTCGGGGCGATACCCAAGACACTGAAGACGAAGAGATTGAAAAGGAGCCGGAAACGCAGAAGGCATCTCAGAAGGTCATTGTCCTCCTGCGCCGAATCTCCTCGTATTTTGATCTACGCGGCTTCGCACAGAGCACGCTCCTTGTTCTGATAATTGTGGGCATTGTGATGGCGCCGTTCATCATTGCACAGGGTGAGAATGTTCTTTTCTACATGAGCCTGGCAGCAGGAGGCTTCCCACTGGAATCGTTCACCGATCCACCGGGCTACGGAATGCCCATCCGACTTCAGGTGCTCCCCGTAATGGCAGGAATGCCGGAGCTGGCCCAAGCGCTTGATACACTCGTATATGACAAGTTTCTTCTGACGCTTGGTGTGGTGTTGTTCTTAGGGCTGATGGTCATAGAGCCACGACCTGCTGACCACCCACGAAGGTATATGCGGCGGCTTTTGTATCTCACACTCCTGTTGATGCTCTGGGTTCACCTTACGGGGCCGCGTGGTGTGTTCAAGTACTACTTCACTCTGTTTGCGCCGTTCTTCTCCATACTATCTTCGACGAAGATGGTGACGAGCAAGGAGGAAACTGTGGGATTCTCGGTTTCCATGTTATGGCTACCAATCGCTCTCAGTCTACTGATACTGCTGCCCGACCGGAACGTGTACTTGGCGGGCGTCATCATAATCTTTGTTGGATACGTTGCGGCAGACGCAGTGGGTGCATTCTGGAACGTGTTGACCGCCCCGCTGAGGTGGCTCGGGCGTGCAGTGACAACTCGGCTTAGACCCGTGAGGCAGCGCGTTGCCGCTTGGTGGCGGGGTGTCAGGCCTCATCACAATATGACCGTTGACAACGGCCCCACCGAGTCTTCGGAGGCGCCAAGTGAATGACGCGGCCCTTACTCTCTCGCAGCAGGATTGTGGAGCTAGTTGAGCCACACCTGCTCTTGATTGTGACACTCATTGGAGGGTTGGTCTTCTGGGCCCTTGTGTTCCAACACGCCACGACAACGTTTGCGGGCGAACGGCCACTGCGGGCAACGTGGACAGGTGGTGGAGACCTGTCGTTCTTGGGCCTGCCCTTCACCTATGACTGGGAGGGCTGGGCCGACTATGATTACTACTACATCTCATGGGCAGACCAGTTTCTAAATGGCGTGACGCCATATACAGCCGAGTTTGACGCGATAGAAGTTCAGGGTGAGATCTACAACACGCCCTTCTTCCTGCCACCTCTCTACCTCTATCTTTGTGCCGTAGGAAGACTGTTGCCGATTCAGCCGTACGGAATCGCATTGTTAATTGCGGCATTCGGATACCTGACAGCGATTCCCCTCTACGGAATTGTGCGGTACCTGTCAGACGATGAGCTGACCGCAGTCGTTGCAGCCCTCACCTATCTGTTCAACCCAATCGTACTATATCACACCCTCTTCAACTGGTTGAACCCTGCTCCCTTCACATTCTTTGCAGTCCTAGGATTCTATCTGCTGATGAGGAACCATAGGTACGCCGGGTCATTATCGTTTGTCACGGCCTTCTTCTTTAAGCAGATGGCAGTGTTCTTTGCGTTACCGCTGATCGCATATTTGGTGAAGCGACCCCCGTTTAGTCATGGTGCCACGCCCGAATCTACGGGGAATGATGGCGATGCGGAAGAAGGGCGTCGTCCCCCAAGTGATGATCTCGATCTAAAGAGCTTCGCAAAGGTCACGGTAGTCGTTCTCGTTTATGCAGCTCTGTTGTCAATCCCGTACATTTTTGACCCATACAACTATCTATTCAGAATCTTTGTACGACCCGGCATTACCCATCTTGAGGACCTCACAACTGTTCCGCCCCGATACGTCCCTGTGACTATTGTGGTCCCATTCATCGTCGTCGGGGCACCGACATGGCTTCTAGAGACGATAGACCTACTCGCGTATACCTCGGTTCTGTTGGTCATAGGGATTATGCCGCCGATGGCAATGATGTTGTACGAAGTGAAGGACGACGCTCAACTGCGCAGGTACTGGCGCCGCATCCTCCTCTTCACTCTAATCATGCTTCTCCTTGCTCACGCGTTGTCACCACGAGGCATCTACAAGTACTACTGCGTCACGTTGGTTCCTTTCATTGTCATCCTCAGTGTGTCGCGGATGTGTGGTTCGGATAATGAATCAGTTGAGATGACCCCTCTCATGTTGATAACCCCGTTCGTGTGGTCCATTGCTGTCTTGTTTCTCCCACGTGAGTCGCTTCCCTTGCTCCTGCTGCTGACTGCCGCGGCATACGCTCTACATCATAAGGTTGGCAACATGTTCTCTGCACTTGGTCGTCCATTGGCTCTATTCAGAAAAACACTCTCTCATGACGAGAAGAAGCCGACATCGCCAGCCGAGTTGGTCACTCGGTCGTCAACGCCTCGAGTTCCTTCCTCTTCTTCTTGAGCCTTTTTGCGAGACTCTTGATACGATCATCGAGTTTCTTCGTCTGTTCCTCATAGGTTTCTTGAGGCATTGTGCCCGAGGCGTACCTCTGTTCAATGTGTTCTCGCAGTTGCTTTACGGACTCAATCTCTTTCTCAATCGCCAGAATATCCGACTTGATCTGCTCAGCCCTGCTCTCCTCTTTTGTCCTGAACTGTTTCGTGGGTATCATCATGCCGAGTTGCTTTTGAGTCTTCTCGGCGAAGGTCTGGAACTGTTCCCTGAGGCTCTCAATGTTGGAATCCACGCCATCGACTCTGTTAGCGATGGTCTTCAGCTCCTTACTGAGATCGAGAACGGTGTCGACCAGTCTCTTGAGAGTGTTCTCTATGTCCGTGAGCATTCGCAGATCTTGAACTCCAGTGGTCTGTTCGGTGCCACGTGAAATAGTGGGCCTGGTCACCTCACTGGGCTTCACAAGAGTTTCAGTACCAACCAGCCAGCGGAAGGCGTTCAGCGCGAATATGCGATTGCCATCGTTCTTGAGGCCGCCACTCCGAAATATCTCGTAGCTGCCCACACAAATGACTCGGCCCTTGCCGTACTCGGCAACAGCGATGACGGGCTGACTTGCAGGATCTGCGACCGCTGATGTGTGAGCGACAGCAACAGCCTTGTCTGAGACCCGAAGAGTGCAAGCGGCGGAGATGATCAGCTCGTTCACACCGTCTGTCGTGGGATGCTGGATGATGTCTCTTATTATTGGCATCGTAGGCATTCCTGCATTGTTCCGTTCGTCCTTGACCGCAGTATTCTCGAAGACTATTCCGAAGTCCTTGGACAATTGGCTCATGTTGTTCATCAGACCGCGGTCCCCACCCGAGAGCGAGAGAAGCATAAGCCCGCCTCCATCCTTGACATATCGCTTCAGTGTGTCAATCTCAGGAGGCCTGAGCTTCGAGCTGTTGGGGCATCCAAACACCATTATGTCGGCATCCTTGAGACTCCTTGGTAGAATCATGTACTCCGTGTAAGACTCAACATCGAAGCCGTTCTCTCTGAGCAGCTGGCCAAGATGAGAATATGTTGAGTCCAATCTTCCCCGTTCGTTCTGTGTCTGGTCGAAAAAGATACGGTATCTCCTCGCGGTCAAGGGCGTCCACCTGATAATAAACGGTGTTCTCTGTGTGAAGGTATTGCTAATGAGACTTACGTCGCTGTGTGCGAACCCTTTATCTCGGACTTTTGCCACTCTTCGAACCATGAGCGGCTCCGAGGACTGCATCTTCTGCAAGATAGTACGGGGTGAGATCCCCGCGTCTGTTGTATTCGAGGACGATGTGTGCATGGCCTTCATGGACATCTTCCCTGTGAAGACGGGACACTGCCTTCTCATTCCCAAGAAACACTATACAAACATGCTTGACGTGGATCCCGACGTGGTTGCTCATCTTGCCAAGAGGCTCTCAGAACTGACAAGAAAGGTCAACAATGCCATGAAACCGGATGGCGTCCTCAATGTGGTTGCCAATGGCCCAGGTGCAGGCCAAGAGGTACCTCATCTGCACATCCACGTGATTCCGAGAAACCATGATGACGAGTTCAGGTTCCAGTTCCCGAAGGGGTATCGTGACAAGATGGCCGAGCGGGAGGAGCTCGACCGGGTTGCCGGTCTTATCCGCGAAGCATGAGCAGCGACCTGTGGCCTACTCAAGCGAGAGCAAATTGAGCCCGGTCATCTCATCTCTTGCACGCCGCAGTTCCGTGTCAAACTCAGTTATTATGACCTCTATGGTGGCTGAAACTTCGCACCCTCTCATTACGTGACCACCATAGCATCGGCCGGTTTCATCGGAAGCGACCATGTGGGCGTGCACGACCGCAGTTCCATCAGCCAGCCGTGAGAGGTTCCCCATGCAGGAAACCACCTCAAGGTCTTTCTCGATAGTAAATGTCCTATACTCTCCACGCTTACGGTCAAAGTACCCCAGTGTCGCCCTTGATACCGCCCCAATCAGGTTCAGTTGCCCGCCTTGAATCCCGTTGTCAGTAGCGATTCTCTCGAGTGTTTCGATTATGTCCTCCCCGGGTTTCATGCGGGCGAGTACGACTCGCTTCACCTGTGTTGTCTTTGTGGTTGGCATGGGCTGATTCTGATCTGAAGGGCTAATCAATTCGGCGGTAGGTGACCAGCCAAGTGGCAGGTTGTAGGAAGTGCTTATCAGGAGTTCTTAACACGTAGAGCTTGAGGAGCGTTGGTGAAGAAAAAGGACAAGGCCGAGCCCAATCAAGCTAGTCTTGACGCATTCTGGGGCTCCGAACCAGAAGAGGAGCCTGTGCGTGGCCATACAACGGATGCAGATCCCCCAGAACCGGAGGGTCCGTCTGGCGAGATTCCTGCTGCTGACCTAGTGCCAGAGGACGCCCCACGTTCCACTGTGGTGATTTTGAACGACGAGGAGAATGAAGATGAGGGTCAGCACCCCGAACCGGATGAGGAGCGCGTTGTGGAATACCGGATATCCCCTCGTGAAACGCCCCGGAACCTCCCTCCCTCATTTCTTCTCTCAGTAGATTATTCGGGACAACACAACAAGGCGATAGTGCGACTGTATCGTCCTGATACCGAGGAAACGGTCTTCTGGTATGACAACACTAACCACCAGCCTTACTGCTATACAGACCTTCCACCGCAGGTGGCTGAATACAAAGTCAAGCAACATAGGGGCTTCGTGCGGACTGAGAGTGTACGTCTGAGAGATCTCCTCTGGGACAAAGAGGTGACTATGACCAAAGTCATAGCAGACAACCCGTTGGCTATTGGCGGTTCACATCAGGCGATTAGAGACTTGCTTGTGGAACGGGTCCGGACCGGTGATCCGTCAAACCCAGAGATTGAGATCAGCCACGCGTGGGAGGCTAACATTCGTTACAGGAACTGCTACACCTACGACCGGGAGATAGTCCCCGGCATGATGTATCGAATCGAGGATGGAAGGCTGATTCCCTGTCCGCCGGAACTGGACCAAGAACTTCTCGACCAGTTTGTAAAGACTCTCGATGAGGAGGAGGGGCTGGAACGGATTGTTTCGACATACGCTCCGATGTTCTTCACAGAGGTGCCCGATATCAAACGGATTGCCCTCGACATCGAGGTCTACACACCGATGAGGAATCGTGTGCCTGATGCGTCAACTGCACCGTACGAGGTCACTGCTATAGGCCTGTCTGACAATAAGGGGTACAACGTATGTTTCGTTCTTCGTCGTGACGGTCACCCCATAGGTCAACGAGGGCCCAACTACCCTAAGGACCTGGATGTGATATTCTGCGACGATGAGAAAGAGATGCTGCTGGAGGCTTTCAAGAAGATAGACGAGTATCCGATCGTTCTCACTTTCGTCGGTGACGCCTTCGACCTGAACTATCTCTATCATCGCGCTCAGAAGCTTGGGATTGATCTGAAACGGCAATGTCCAATCTATCTGGGCCGTGACATTGCACTTCTTCAAAAGGGCGTTCATGTGGACCTGTACAAGTTCCTCAAGAACCCCTCTATTCGACTCTACGCTCTCTCCGGTGCGTATGAGCAGTCGAATCTTGAGTCTATTGCTCAAGGTCTGCTCGGTTTTGGAAAGCTGGAACGGAGCACAGAGATTGCTGACCTCCCGCTCTACGAGCTAGCGCACTATTGCTGGCTCGATGCCAACATAACACTTCAGATTACGACGTTCAAGAACAACCTACTCTTGCGCCTCATCATTCTGCTGATGCGAATCTCACGACTGAGCATGGAAGATGTCACACGTCAGGGAATATCTTCGTGGATACAATCTCTGTTCCGCCAAGAGCATCGTTCTCGAAAGGCACTGATCCCACGGCAGGTGGACATCGAAACCGCGAAGGGCACAGAGGCTCACACATCGGCCGTAATCAAGGACAAGCGCTTCAAGGGCGCCATAGTGATTGAGCCTGTTCCGGGCGTCCACTTCAATGCGTCCGTGTTGGACTTTGCGAGTCTGTATCCCACCATCATGAAGCAGTATAACATAAGTTACGAAACGGTTGATTGCCCCCACGAGGAATGTAAGAATGCGACAGACAACAGGGTTCCTGAGACAGACCACTGGGTGTGCAAGATACGACGAGGAATGATCAGTCAGACAATTGGTTTCTTCAGAGATACGCGAGTGCGGTGGTTCAAGCGTCTGAGCAAGGACAAGAACCTCGACGAGCGTGTGCGTGACTGGTATACTGTAGTCGAGAAGGCTCTGAAAGTCTTCGTCAACGCGTCCTATGGGGTGACTGGGGCACAGCACTTTGAGCTCTTCTGCATGCCTGCTGCTGAGAGTGTCACAGCGTATGGGCGTCACGCCATTCTCAGGACCAAGGAGAAAGCGGAGTCGATGGGAGTCCGAGTTCTCTATGGCGACACGGACTCGCTGTTTCTCGATAACCCTACCCCTGAGCAACAGGAGGAACTCATCCGTTGGTCACGCGAGGAACTGGGCATCGATTTAGAGGTTGAGAAGACGTACAAGTACGTGGCTCTCTCGGATCGCAAGAAGAACTACATCGGCGTATATCCGTCGGGATACGTCGAGGTCAAGGGCCTCAGCGGAAAGAAGCGAAATACGCCTGACTTTGTTCAAGAGGCATTCAGAGAGATGTTATCCGCGCTGAGTAAGGTGGACACTCCAGAGGGCTTCGAGAGTGCAAAGGAGGAGATTCGGGAGATTGTCAACCGCGTGCTGGACCGACTGGAGGGCAAGGGCGAGCCCTACACGCCGGATGAGCTTGCGTTCCGCGTGCAGATGACCAAGCCGCTTGAGAAATACGGCTCGACGATGCCTCAACACGTACGAGCCGCAAGAATGCTAAAGGACGCTGGTTATGATGTGCAACCGGGAATGCTGATAGAGTACATCAAGACAAAGGATGAGGCTGGCGTACTGCCAGTTCAGCTGGCAAGAGATCGTGCCTACTGGATTGATGTTGACAAATATGTAGACACACTCAGGTCGGTCTTCGGTCAGGCTCTTGACGCAGTTGGAATAGATTTCGAGGAACTCCTTGGTTTCACGACACTAGACCAGTTCTTTTGAGGCATGAGAGTCTCGCCAAGAAAGTCTTATAGCATACGTTCGGCCTACTTGGCTCCTGAACGCTTAATCGTGCTTTGTCCAAAGACGACGGGGTTGTCAGTATGAAGATTGACTTTCGAGAGTTCTTCATGAAGAATCCGCTTCTGGTTCTCACACCTGAAGACATCGGATCATCTGCAAGGGAGTTCATCTCCGTCTACGGCTCCTATATGCGTGAGGTCGCGATAGTGGGCAAGCGGGCGAGTGGGTACGCCACGTATGCGAGCCGGACGGCTCCTGTTGAGCAGGAGCACACGCAGATGTTTGAGGAGTGGCTTGACCTCTCAAGTAAGCTGAAGGTCAAGACGGTCGTGGCAATGGACTTCTACACCGACCGCTGGTTCGCGAAGGATCCCAAGTATCAGACTATTAGCGCCAAGGGGCAAGCGGTGCCGCATCAGATCTGCCCCAATCGTGAGGAGTTCTGGCAGTACGGTGCAGAGATTGTGAAGGAGATTGGATCCTATCCCGTCGACGAGATTCTTGTGTTCGGAACGGGATTCATACGCGATAGGTTCTGTTTCTGCGAGCGATGTCGACAGGAGTTTGCTCCGCGTGTGGGTCAGGAGCCAGAGCGGCTCTCGTATGAGTTTCTTGTGGAGAACCCCGATCACCATCAGACATGGCATGACTGGCGAGTTGACAAGGTGACCCAAGGTATTGCTCAGCTTCAGGCAGCGGCTCGTGAGGCCGATGACGTGGTGGAACGGTCAGAGCCTCTGAGGCTCACGATTGAGGTGCCAATCGATCCCCAGATGGGCCTACTGGAGGGCGCAAAGAACGAGAACGGCCTCGACCCATCGAGGATATTCGATGTGACAAAGAGTGTGATAATCAATCTATATCCGTGGACACCAGTCCTACCTCGGAAGGGAACACCTGAGTATGACCACCTTATGGAGGCGCTGTATTTCGTCAAGGAGTTCAAGCGCAGAGGCGGAACTGTGACACTCTACCGGTGGGGCGTGTCAGTACCGGAAAAGCTTGATGAGGTCTGGGCAATCGCACGAGATGCTGAGATCGACCGTGTGGCCGTCAGTTTCAGATTTCCAGAGGACTATGCGGCGCGGCGCGAGAGCGCACTCGGCGACGTATAAGTGTGCGGCAGTGCCCTACTGGAGCGCACCGCAGTAGGGGCACCTAGTCGTGCCAATCTCGATTGTACGCCCACATGAGAAACAGAACCCGCGACGGCTTCCCTGTCTAGAGTCGTCGCTGAAGGGGCTCAATTCGCCCTGTCTGAACAATGCCCCTATTCCCTCAATGCTATCATCCGAATTCAGGCTGCATGCCCCTACTGCAGTGCCTGCTGTGGTCTTTTCGGTCTTGTGGTGTACCGATGCGCGAGATGTGGACGAAGCGAGCGGGGGTTGAGATGATCTCCTCATCTGATCCGCGTCTGACAGCTCCGACCTGCCTCCGAATGGCGAACCAGGGGTGCTTGACCATGTGGTCTGTTCAGGCGAAGGTGGTCGTGATGACCTTGACCCAAGTGCCTGTTCTAGCCTATCGAAATCCGTTCGGTAATCATCGGAACCGAACCCGACATCGACGGCCGGGCGATTCACAGTACGTCGAGAGGGTTCTCCGTAGGCCCACAGATCGTCCAACGGAGGTGCTCCCTTTGCTGCATCGAGGAATTGAAGGTGTTCCCTCTGCTTCAACCGCTCATAGTCATCTGGCGTGAGGCCCAATACCTCCAGCGCTCTATCTCGTTCAGCACACCTCTTTGAGAGTGGGCAGCAATAGGCGAGGCTTCCATGGCAGAGGGATGCCAACGCTCTCTCCTGCGGCGACTTGAAAATGGGAGTGATCTTCTTGCGACCCAAGACGAGAGCATCGCCGACCGCCCGCACCTGCGCGTAGCCGCTCTGCGCAAGTGCCTCCACAATCTCTCTGGCGGGATAGGCACGTCCCTCAATGACGACAACTCCCTCTGTCTTGTCAAGCCTGACCGGTCTCTCGACCTCTCTACGGTCGTATGCCTCATACCTCGTGGCTGCCACCTCATGGGGAGCGCTTCGATGAACTCTTCCGGCTCGCGAATACAATTCCGTGTATTACCTCTGTATTCTCTGCGGCTCGTCACAAACTATAAGTCCGGCCGAAGATGTAGAGGTCCCGGTCGGGCCACCATGGAAACGGAGCCGTCGTCCGACTAGGATTGAAAAACAATGGGATGCAAGGCAGAAGGTGCAGCACAGGGATACACTGTCTTGGGTGCAATCATTCTCGTGGTGTTTGCAATCTTTCAGATGATTATCCCCGGTGCCAATGGCGCGCTGGGCGGGGACTTCGAATCAGTCATCAACGTTGTCTTGGGTATCGCGTTGCTACTGATGGCGCTCTTGGCAATTGACGCATGCGGCTTCATCTACTGGAAGGTGCAGCGATCGGGTGTTCTGCTGGCGATATTTGGGCTGGTCGCTGTGATTATTGTTGGGAGAGGTCTGAGTTTCAACATTCTCACTTGGCTCATGAACATTGGGATGTTGGCTGGTCTAATGTTCATCGTTGCCGGTCTTCTGATTCTAAAGGCGTAGTTCAACACTCCCCTGGTACTGTGAGTCCCACTGACATTGCGGCCTACATCGGAAATTAGATAATGGGGCGTCGATGGCTGGCGGGCCGCAGACTAGGGGATGGTTATCGCCATGGACGAAAGGGACTACGAGATATTTCGAGAGCTCGGGTTTGACGATGTTACACCCGAAACCATGACTAATGAATACTGGAAGAAGCGCGGTGCAGAGGCGCTCGCTCTGACAACCCAAGATCGGGAAGTCTATGGCTGCCTCGACCACACAAGGGGAGAAGGCCTGAGGCTCTACGATGTTGAGGGCACAGAATACCTGGACATGACCGGCGGAGTCGCAGTGCGTGCCTTCGGACTGAGGTATCGTCCATATCTGGACTTCGAAGCACGAGTGTTAGACGTGATTCACGAGCTCCCGGGAATGGACTTTGATGCTATTCCACAGACGCTCTTGGCTGAAAAGCTGATGTCAATAGTGCCCGGCGACATGAAACGGCAAGTAGTATTCACGACCT